>DKBC01000139.1 GCA_002451065.1 Betaproteobacteria bacterium UBA6910 | reverse complement strand
AGGTGCGGTCCTCGACCCGGGCCACGTCCGACGGATCGGAGCGCGTGAGGAAGCTGTTGGGACGCAGCTTGGGATTGAGGGGAATGAACGTGCCGGCCTTGACCATCTCATCGCAGAGGCGGTCGTACTCCTCCTGGGAACCGTCGCACCAGTAAACCCGCTCCGGCTTGCAAAGCCGGACCATTTCGGCGACCCACTCCCTGAGACGCCGGTTCTTGACGTATTGCGGGGCGTTGGAGAGGTCTCCCCTGGAATGTTGCTGAGCCTGGACCATATTCTGTTCCTCTCATATATGACGATCACCGAAATTCATTGCGAGGGAAAAGCATAAAATCTACCATGAATTGCGGACGCTCCGGAACGCCGCTGTCCTGCCAGCGTATCTTTGCGCATCCCAGTGGCGTGTCTCGGCTGGTTTTCCCGTCTCAAATGTGCCGATGGCTCTCACTAGGGAGGGCGAGGAGGAAAACAATGCGTATGTCATGGTTTGGGCTGGTTGCCGCCGTGTGTGGCTCCCTTGCCTCCATAGCCTGCTCCAAGGCGGAGGTGAGCTACGCAAAGGCGGTACAGCCGTTTCTCGACAAACATTGCAGCGCCTGCCACAAGCCGGGAGGCGACGGCTATGAAAAAAGCGGATTTGCGACCACATCCTATGATAACGTCATGAAGGGGACCAAGTTCGGCCCGGTGGTCGTGGCCGGCCACAGCCCGAGCAGCAGCTTGATGATCCTGGTGGAGGGCAAAGCCGATCCCGCCATCAACATGCCTCACGGCCAGCAGAAGCTTCCGGAGGCAGATGTCAAGCTCCTTAAGGCTTGGGTGGACCAGGGCGCGAAGAACAACTGAGGCAGCGCACGATCCATCGATTGCCGCGTCTGGCCGGATGCGGCGCAATTTGCCTGTTCGCCCGGTTGCTCTGATTGCTCTCGATCTGAAGCGCTTCGCGGAAAATCTCTAGGGCCTCCTGGGTAGCATCCAAGGGGAAACCCGGACGCTCCTGGCCCCTGCCAACGTCCCGCAAATCCCCCGGCTTCAATGGGCGCGTCGAAATTGAGGGTTAACGATTAAGGCCCCGCCGTATGGTGGGAGTTGTTAATCCTTGGACGACCTGCCCGTAACAATCTAAAAGCCCGTCCTAGCCATTGCTTCTAAAGCGATTTCTTGTCGTATTCGATCGCCCGCAACATGCTTCAGCTTGGAAATCGCTCCCCCAAACTTCTCCCGCTTATTTTGATCCTGTGCTCGCCGGGCCAGCGCTAAAAAATAAACAAGCTTGAGCAGCGTGAGTTCTTCGGGCGTAAGCGGCGTGTGTGTCCGGCGATAGTAGTCATATCTCTGACTGGCGGCATCCCGGACAATTCTGTAGATCCTGGGATGGAAATGCGTGGGATCCATGCCGGTCATACTCTTGATGACCCTGTCGGACTCATGCATTGCCGCAACTCCGCGGCCCGATCGAATTCCGAGCGACGTCACACCCAGCCACAGCCGGCGCATATGCCCCCCTCCCATTGGTGTCCGTTATTTCGGTTCGCCGACAATTCTCCCCGCTACCATTGCAGAAAGGGGTCCGTTTGATGGGATCCGCCACCTTAGCTATTGTTTTATTGGCGATTCCCCCTCGGGCACGCAGATAAGTTGGTAATCTGCCTACGCCCGCACCGACAACCGCCCTCAAATTGAACTACCTGAAGGGCGCGGCCCGGCCACCTGATCTAAGTCTAGCGTCAAATTCCGCACATATTGGGGAATCCTGCCAATAAACGGTTCGCATCCCGCTTCATTGACTCGGGGGTTGCTTCTCGCCGTACCTCCGAGGCCCACCAGACAAGTCCACCTCTCCTGCTCCGGTCTTCAGAGCAATCGGTGGATTAGCGAATTTCCGGTTGTGATGGGTGTCTGGCGCATTGTGTCCGACAACCCTGGAGCCCGGCTATTTTCCGATGCAGAATCGCGAGAAGATTTCTCCGAGCAGGTCGTCCGCGGTGAACTCTCCCGTGATCGAGCCCAATGCCCGTTGCGCGAGGCGCAGCTCTTCCGCGAACAGCTCGAGGCGCTGTGCTTGGCCCGCCGCGCGCTCAAAATGATCTGCCGCGTCGTTTAGCGCGGCGAGATGCCGGGCCCGCGCCATAAACACCCCTTCGCCCGGGGAGTGCCAGCCGACCGCGCCGAGCAGGACCTCCCGCAGCAGATCCATCCCGGCTCCGGTCCTGGCCGAAAGCCATACCTCCGTGCGCCCGTCCGCGATCTCGACCCGTGCATTATCTCCGCTCAAGTCGATCTTGTTGTGAACCTTGATCCGGGGCATCTCCGGCGGCAAGCTCGCGAGAATGTCGCGGTCGGCATCCGTCTCTCCTTCGGTTCGATCCACCATGACCAGCGCCAAATCGCCCTTGTCGATCGCGGCCCGGGTACGCTCGATCCCGATACGCTCTACCCGGTCCGCCGCATCCCTCAGCCCGGCGGTGTCCACCACATGCAGCGGCACGCCACCGATCTGTATCGCCTGACGGATGGCGTCCCGGGTTGTGCCGGGAACGTCCGTCACGATCGCCACCTCTTCCCCCGCCAGCCGGTTAAGAAGGCTCGATTTGCCCACGTTGGGCCGTCCCACCAGCACCGCGTGGATCCCCTCCCGCAGCAAGCTGCCCTGGCGCGCTACCTCGCGTACCCTGTCGAGATGTTTCCGCACCGCCTGCAGGCGCCCCGCCGCGTCGCGAGCGGTCAGAAAATCCACCTCCTCCTCTGGGAAATCCAGGGCGGCCTCCGCCAGCATCCGCAGGTCCACCAAGGCCCGGCAAATTTCGTTTACCCCCCGGGAAAAATCCCCCTGCAGGGAGCGCATGGCGCAGCGCGCGGCCTCAGCAGTGCTGGCCTCGATCAGGTCAGCGACGCTCTCCGCTTGAGCCAGATCCAGCTTGTCGTTCAGAAATGCCCGGCGGGTGAACTCGCCGGGCTCCGCCAAGCGGGCTCCCAGTTCCAAGCAGCGCTCCAGCAGCAATTGCATCACGGCGGTTCCCCCATGGCCCTGGAGTTCAAGCACATCCTCTCCCGTGTAGGAGTATGGCTTGGGAAAGTAGAGCGCAATTCCGCGGTCGATGGCGGTCCCATCTTGCTCGAGAAAGGCGCCGAAGGTCGCGTGTCGGGCGAGGGGAACCCTGCCTAGAATTTCCAGCGCCAAGCGGGAAAGATCCGTCCCCGACACGCGCACCACCCCGATTCCACCCCGGCCAGGAGGGGTAGCTAGTGCGGCAATGATGTCGGATTCAGCCACGCGCCGAGGGGCGGCGCCGCCCTGTCAGGCCCGCGCCTTGGCTCCGCCCAGGGAGCGGTTGATCCACCACTGCTGCGCGATGGACAGCACGTTGTTCACCAGCCAGTACA
>DKBC01000097.1:5401-8893 GCA_002451065.1 Betaproteobacteria bacterium UBA6910 | reverse complement strand
CGCCGCAGATCGAGGTCGTCGTAGATCTTCTGCGTGGTTTCCTTGTCGGGAACGCCGTCGAAGGACGTCAGGGTCCCCAGATGCGTCTCGAGCCTCTCGGGCGTCGCAATACCTTCCGGGATCGGGGTGGTCATCGTCATCTTGGGCGGTTCTGCTGCCCGCAGTCCGATCGCGGGCACGGCGGCGATAGCCGCGGCGATCACGATAGTCCTGAGTCGGGAAGATTTCATTCTTGGTATCTCCTCGGTCGGTGTTTTGGATCTCGAAATGGGTTCAGCGGTCCACGCGCGGGATGCCGGACTACCCGATGCGGACCGGTTCAATGCAACGCGCGCGAACGAGGCCGCGCGCGTGCGCCTTCCGCACCCCGCCAGTTTGTACGACAGCTTAAAGAAGCGGGGCACAATTTCCGGTCATCTTGCGCCACCCGCGCGATCGGACGATGCCCAACGCCAAGCCGCTCCCGACTCGGGGAGCGGCTCGAGGTAACTGTTTTTTTTATAAATTCGGCGCGGTCGCGGTAGTCCAGGTTTGGTGTAAGATCGGGCCCATTTGCACAACACACTCGGAGGTTCCTCCGTTGGCAGCCCAGCCGGTGCCGATCGTGCGCGCGGCCCATTTGCTCCCGTTTCTCGGCTTCCTGCGCCGCGTCGGCACGCCGCTCGAGCGCGAGCTCGCCAGGGCAAAGCTGCCGACGAGCGTCTCAGAGCCCTCCCAATACGTGTCGAAGCTCGCTGCGCTGCGGTTCCTCATTGCGGCAGAGGCGCGGTCCGGAGTTGACGATCTTGCTTTTCGCGCCATCGAGGACCTTGCTCTGTCCCAACTCAGCGACGAGCTGATCGCCCGCATTGCAACGGCGCCGACCCTTTTCGCCGCGCTGCAAGCATTCGCCGACTTCGCCCGGATCGAGGATGCCGAGATCCGCTATTGGCTTGACGGCACCAGCGACACCGCGCGGATTCACAGCCGTTGCGGCCCGTCGGGCGAAGTGGGAGGACTGCATTTTGCCGAGTGGCTGGAGAACATGGTTCCGATCGTCATCGTGCGGGCGTTCGCGGGTACCCAATGGCAGCCGCCGGAAATGGCGTTCCGATCTACGGTGGTTCCCGGGGTCTACCCCCGGGCGCGGTTTCCCTGCACGCGGTTCCAGCTAGGACAGCCCTCGGCCGGGATCCGCCTTGACCGTTCGCTGTTGGCGCTGCGGCCACCGGCCTCGCTCCGGCGGGTGGGCGAAGCGGCGACCAGACGCATGGAGGCCAAGGAAACCGGCGAGTCGTTGACGGAATTCCCGGTGCTGCTCCGGAAGCTGCTGGCCCCGTACTTGGCTGACGGCTATCCGCGCATCGAGCTGGCAGCCGAGGTGATCGGAACCTCCGTGCGCTCGCTGCAGCGCCGCCTGTCCACGACCGGTTTAACGTATTCGGATCTCATTGAGCACGTCCGCTTCGATGCTGCTGCGCGGCTGCTCAGTGAGGAAGGGACAAAAGTCATCGAAGCGGCCTACGCCGTCGGCTACGAGGACCCGTCGAACTTCGCGCGCGCCTTTCGACGCATCGCCGGCGTTTCGCCCCGCGAGTACCGCCGCCTGCAACAAGCCCGGTGAGACGGCGTGTTTGCCTCAGGCATCAGGTGCCGTTGAACCGCAACAAGCGATTCTGTGGGCGCGCGCCCTCTGGAACTTATGGCCCGCCTCAGCGGAACAGCTCCACCGCCGTTTTCACCGTCTGGAAATGAATGTCCACGGTGTCCGCGATCACCCGGCCGTAGCCACCGGCCATGGCGACCGCCACCGGGATTCCTTCGCGCTTCAAGGTCTCCAGCACCTGGCGGTCCCGTTCCTGCAGACCCCGCTTAGTTACGGCCAGTCTTCCCAGCCGGTCGTCCATCCACGGATCGGCGCCCGCCAGGTAGACCGCGAAATCGGGCCGTGACCGGTCCAGGGTTTCCGCGAGCCCGCGCTCCAGAGCCTCCAGGTAGGCGTCGTCCCCGGTACCGTCCGGCAACTCCATATCCAGGTCACTCGCCTCCTTGCGGAACGGAAAATTCTTGGCGCCATGGATGGAGAAGGTGAACACGCTGTCGTCACCGGCGAGGATGGAGGCGGTGCCGTTGCCCTGGTGCACGTCGCAATCGATGATGGCCACCCGCCTGGCGCGACCCTCGGCCTGAATCGCACGCGCCGCGATGGCGGCGTCGTTGAATACGCAGTAGCCCTCGCCGCGGTCGCGAAAGGCGTGATGGGTGCCTCCCGCCAGGTTGATCCCGCANNGACCAGGGAAAGCCGATGCGCCTGATTTCCGCGCCGGTCAGAGCCCCGTGCTGGACACGGGCGAGATAGCCCGGCTCGTGGGCCAGCGTGATCGCGTCGTCGGGCGCGGCGTCCGGCTCCCGAAGCGCGCTGCCGGGAACCAGGCCCGCGCCCTCGACCCGCTCCCGAAGCATCGCGTACTTCGCCATGGGAAAGCGGTGGTTCGGCGGCAGGGGCAGGACGAAGCGGTCGCTGTAATAGATACGCATCTGGGTTATGCTGGGCATCTGCGGGGATGGCGCCCTAACATTCTATCTCGCCCCCTCTCGGAACAGCGAAGTCACTAACGTGGCCCTCCCATCCTCCACCGCCCGCCGCGCGGCTTTGGCGCTCGCCGCACTGGCTTTGATCTGGGGCTACAACTGGGTGGTGATGAAGGAGGTGCTGCGTTACGCGGGGCCCCTGGATTTCGGCGCGCTGCGCAATCTGCTGGGCGCCGTGAGCCTGCTCGCGCTGCTGGCCATTCTCCGCCGGCCCATCAAGCCCGTGGCCGCCGGCTGGATGCTGGTGCTGGGGCTGTTCCAGACCACCGTTTTCACCTGCTGCGTCATGCTGGCCCTGGCTTGGGGCGGGGCGGGACGGGCAGCGGTGCTCACCTACACCATGCCCTTCTGGCTCATGGCCCTGGCCTGGCCCCTGCTGGGCGAGCGCATCCACGCCCTGCAGTGGCCGGCGGCGCTGCTGGCCCTGGCCGGACTGCTGCTCATCATGGAGCCCTGGAATATCCACGGCGGTTTCGCGGCGGGCCTGCTGGCCACCAGCGCGGGCGTGGCGTGGGCCATTTCCAACGTGATGGTGAAACGCCTGAGGGCCCAAGTCGAGATCGATCTGCTGCGGCTGACCGCGTGGCAGACCTTCTTTGGAAGCCTGGCGCTGGTGCTGATCGCGGCGCTGTTCGACACTCAACCACTGCACTGGACACCCTACTTGGTGGGCGCCGTCATCTACAACGCCATCCCCGCCACCGCCCTGGCGTGGATGCTCTGGGTGTACGTGCTCCACCATCTGCCTGTTGGCGCCGCGGGCCTGGGGGCCCTGGCCGTTCCGGTGGTGGGCGTGCTGTCCGCTTCGATTCAACTTGGCGAGCGGCCCAGCGCCACCGAGACCACGGGCATGATTTTGATCCTCGTCGCGCTGGCGCTCCTCTCCGTCCAGGCGCTGCGCGAGCATCGGGCGGACCAATC
>DKBC01000097.1:0-5287 GCA_002451065.1 Betaproteobacteria bacterium UBA6910 | reverse complement strand
CTTCAGACGACACTCGGCACCCACCTGCCAAGCATTTTCGCGGCCCTCGCGATATTCGCGCTGGGCTGGCTGGCTGCGGTGGTGTTGCGCGCCGGCACCAGGAAGCTGCTCGCGCTTCTGCGCGTGAACACCCGGATCCAGGAAAGCACCAATCAGGCGGTGGACGTGGAAAACCCGATTGCGCTCGGCGTTTTCTGGCTCATCATCCTCGTCGCTCTCGTCGCGGTCTTCAATGTGCTCGACCTCACGGCCCTGTCGGGGCCCCTGGGCGGCGTGGTGGACAGCTTCCTCGGTTATCTGCCCCATCTCGTAGCGGGCACGATCCTGGTGCTGCTGGCCTGGGTCCTGGCCACCGTGGTGCGCTCCCTCGCGGAGAAGGCGCTCCAGGCAACCGGGTTTGACGAGAAGCTCTCGGAGGCGGCGGGCATGGAACCCATGAGCAAGTCCGCTGGGAACGCGCTTTTCTGGCTCGTGATTCTCCTGTTCCTGCCGGCGGTGCTGTCGGCCTATCAGCTGTTCGGGTTACTCGAGCCGGTGCAGCAGATGCTAACCAAGTTCCTCGCCATCCTGCCCAACGTCATCGGCGCGCTCCTGATCGGTCTGGTGGGCTGGCTGGTGGCGAAGGTGTTGCGGGGGCTGGTCATCAACCTTCTGCTCGCCGCCGGAGCTGACAATCTCGGCAAGTCCGTGGGACTTTCGGAGCAGGTGCAGATCTCCCGGCTCGTCGGAACCCTCGTCTTCCTGTTCGTTTTCATCCCGTCATTGATCGCTGCCCTGGACGCCCTCGCCCTGGAGGCAATTTCCGCGCCGGCCACCGACATGCTGGGTCAGATCATGAGCGCGATTCCCAACCTGCTGGCGGCGGCGGCGATACTGGTGCTCACCTACTACGTGGCGCGGTTTGCCGCGGACCTGCTCTCCAAGCTGCTCTCGGGCATCGGCTTCGACACCCTGCCTGAGAAACTGGGGATGGCCCACGCGTTTCCGGGCGAAAACACGCCCTCGCGTTTCGCGGGCCGGGTTGCCATGTTTTTCGCCATGCTCTTCGCCACGGTGGAAGCGGCCAATCGGCTGGGCTTTGAGCAGGTGAGCGACATCGTGTCCATGTTCATCCGCTTTGGCGGCGACGTCCTACTGGGCGGGGTGATCCTCGTGATCGGCTTCTGGCTTGCCAACCTTGCTTACGAGGCGATCAACCGTGCCAGCGGAGAGGGCACGACGGGACTGGCGCGGGTGGCCCATGTGGCAATCATCGGCCTGGTGGCGGCCATGGGACTGCGCGCCATGGGCATTGCCGACGATATCGTGAATCTTGCCTTTGCCCTGACCCTCGGCTCGGTGGCGGTCGCCATCGCGCTGTCCTTTGGACTCGGCGGCCGCGAGGCCGCCGGGCGGCAGTTGGAGCACTGGCTCAAGAAGCTGCGCAACGAGGAGTGAGGCTCCCTCCCGTCTGCGACGGTACGAGGGGGGCGGTGCTCCCCTCGGCCGCGGCCACCCTCACTCGCACAGGCTGAGGGCGAGCGCCTGCAGGACCCGGCCGGTGGCCCGGTCCTGAACAAAGGCCGCGATGCCAAGATCCGAGCGTTTCCATTGCGGCTCCAGGGCCAGGGTATGGCGGCTATCCACCTTGCCGGAGTTCGAGTAGGGAATGGGGCCCACCAGCTCCCGCACCACGTAATCGTGCTCGAGCCGGCGCCCGCTGTTCTCGCCCGCCTTCACCTCATTTGCGAGGCGGTTCTCGTGCAGAGCCAGATACATGGCGGCATCGCTGACCGGTTCGCGCAGGGCAGAGGTCACGGAGATCTCGACGCCGCCGTCGCCCTTGCGCCCCAGGGCAAGCGCGATGTCGGCGCCGGGCGGAAGGGCGTTAATGTCCGCCAGACGCGACGCCAGGTCGCGCCGGCTGCCCCAGCCGCGATAGTCGGCGCCGCTCAGCAAGACCTGAGGCGTGTAAACGACCTTAGAACGGTTGACCGCGGCGGCCTGGCGCTGGCGCTCCGTATACCGGGCCTTGGCGAATTCATCCCTCCAGCCGATGTAATCCCAGTAATCCACGTGGAACGCCAGGGGCACCACTTTGTCGGTGCCGAAACCGGCCCCCAAAAGGCCCGAAAGCCAGCGATCCGCCGGCGGGCAACTGGAGCAGCCCTCCGACGTGTAGAGCTCCGCGAGGGCGACGCGGGCCGGACCGCTGCGGGCGGCACACTCGGCGGCAGCAGCGACTTGAAATCCCGGCAAGCAAAGCGCGATCAGGGAAGCGAGCAGCATGGCACGCGGCGGCATAAGGACCCTCCTTTTCCCGAACCGTCATTAGTCGCGCTGGCGACCCCCTTGCTTACACCCTCACGCAGCGAGCAGGCGCGTCATGGCGGCGCGTTCGCCCGCCCGGAGGCCGGTGAGAGCAAAGCCCCGCACCCGGTTCTCCCCATCGGCGAACACCATCTTCACCCCGCCTTCCCGCTCGAGCACCGACCACGCGCCCGCCTCGCCGGCGTCCACCGGGTGCACCACCAACGGACAAGCCGGTGTCTTGACCACCACCGGCATGGGCGGGAAGCGAATCTCGGTCAATTCCCCCGCCAGGGTCCGTGCCAGGCCCCGGGCGGCGTGCATGATGGGCAGCACGTAGGGACGTACCCGCCCGGCAATTTCCGCGCAATCGCCCAGGGCGAACACACTGGCGGCGCTGGTGCGTAGGAAACCATCCGTCACGATCCCCCGATTGACCGCAAGCCCGGCGTTCCGGGCGATCCCGATGCGGGGGCGCAGACCCACCGCGGAGATCACGGCGTCGGCCTCCACCGTGGAGCCATCGCTAAGCACCACGCGGTAACCCGCCGTGACACGTTCCACCGACTGTGCCGCGGTGCCCAGGCGCCAGCGCACGCCGCTGGCGGCGAGTCCTTCCTCCACCGCTGCGCTTGCTGCATCGGGCACCAACGTTGCCAGAGGACGTGCCGCCGGGTCGGCGACCGTGACTTCGAAGCCGGCGCCCGCCAGGTCATTGGCAAATTCGCATCCAATCAGGCCAGCGCCCACGATCAGCACCCGGCGCGCACCCTCCAGCCCCTGGCGCAGCCGCGCGTAATCGTCCAGGTTGTTGACCGACAGCACGTCGTGGGCGCCGTCTCCCGCCAGGGGCAGCCGGATCGGGTCCGCCCCCAGGGCGAGTACCAGTCGGGAATAGNNTTCCCGCGCCATCTGCGCCGCCGGCGTGGTTACGAGCTGGGCCGCCGACTTGCCGTTGGCGAAGGCGTTGGACAACATGGGCTTGGAGTAGAAGTCCCCGCTGTCCCCGGTGATCAGGATCAATCGCGTCTCCTGGTCCAGCTTGCGGAACTCGCGGGCCGTGGTCCAGCCCGCGAGCCCGCTACCAACGATGACGACGGCCTCCGACCTCACGCTCACTGCTCCAGGAGGCTGCGCAGCATCCACGCGTTCTTCTCGTGCACCTGCATGCGCTGGGTCAGGAGGTCGGCGCTGGGCTCGTCATTCACCTTGTCCACCTGGGGGAAGATGCCGCGTGCCGTGCGCACCACCGCCTCCTGGCCCTGCACCAGCTGCCGGATCATTTCCTCGGCGCTGAGCGAACCTTCGCTCTCCTTGATGGAGGTGAGCTTCGCGAACTCCCGGTAGCTGCCCGGCGCCGGGAAGCCGAGCGCGCGGATTCGCTCCGCCACCAGGTCCACCGCCAGCGCGAGCTCGTTGTACTGCTGCTCGAACATCAGGTGCAACGTGTTGAACATGGGGCCCGTCACGTTCCAGTGGAAGTTGTGGGTCTTGAGATAGAGGGTGTAGGAGTCCGCCAGCAGGCGGGACAGTTCTTCCGCGATCTTCTTGCGGTCTTCTTCCTTGATGCCGATATCCATCGTTAAGACTCCTCTGGTTGGTTTGTCAAAAGGCGTGAGCGAGCCACGCCATGCCCAAGAAACCGCCGGCGGCCACCGAATAGCGCCCGGCGATCGCTCCCGAACGGCGGGCTTCCGCCAGTTCGTGGCCGGACACCCAGAGCATGGCCCCCGCGGCCAGCGCCAGAGCGAAAGGAAGCAGGGCCGCGCTCCACGCCACCGCCAATCCGCCCGCCAGAGCTCCTGCCGGCTCCACCAGCCCGGAGGCTAACCCGAGCGACGCCGCCGCGAGCGGCCTTGCGCCCAGGGCGAGCGCCCCCGCTGCCACCACCCAGCCTTCCGGCACATTCTGGATGCCAATGGCCCAAGCCGCCGCGCTTCCCGTGTCCGCGCCCGCCCCGTGGGCAGCGCCAACGGCGAGTCCCTCCGGGATGTTGTGCAGAGAAATGGCCGTCACCAGCAGCGCGATGCGCCGCGCGGCTGGCGCCATCCGGTGAGAGCCCGGGTGCAAATGGGGAATTACCAGATCCAAGCCGCGGATCGCAAACGCTCCCGCGGCGGTCGCGGCCATCACCATCGCGATGCCCAGCGCGGAACCCCACTGCAAGCCCGCCGCGGAAACGGCGGGCGGCAGCAACGACACCAGGGCCGCCGCCATCATGATTCCCGCCGCGCCGGCCAGCGCCTGGTCCTGGTACCGGGCGATCAGGCGGGGCATGGCGACCGCGACCAGCGCCCCGATGCCGGTCGCCCCGCCCGCCACCAGCGCGGCAA
The DNA here is from genome assembly GCA_002451065.1 of Betaproteobacteria bacterium UBA6910. Lineage (GTDB taxonomy): Bacteria > Pseudomonadota > Gammaproteobacteria > Burkholderiales > UBA6910 > UBA6910. The sequence continues at coordinate 665 of DKBC01000097.1, read as the reverse complement.
ACAGCGCGTCGGCAAGCCATGGATGAGCCGGGAGGACGCGCGCCGCCGCGAACCACGAATCGCGCGCGGCCAGCCCCGCGCCGAGCGCGGCGATCCCCCACCCCAGCCAGCGCAGCGGCAGGTTGCGTCCGCTGAAACTGGCCGGTGGGAATGTGGCCGCGAAATTGGTGGTCATGGCGTGCCTACCTCTGCTTGTCGCAGGGGCGCCGGCCTCAGGCCGCGACCGCCATCATCTCGAAGTCGCTCTTGGCGACGCCGCACTCGGGGCAGGCCCAGTCCTCCGGGATATCCTCCCAGCGTGTCCCGGGCGCGATACCGTCCTCGGGCATTCCCTTGGCCTCGTCATACACGAAGCCGCACACGATGCATTCCCAGACTTTCATTTCGGTTCCTTTCCTCAAGTTGAAATCCGTTGCATTTGTTCAGGCCGCCGCCTTGCGGGTCTTGGCCAGGACCGTCCGGTACTGGTTGGCGTGGCGCTCTTCCACCTTGGCCAGCGCGGCGAAGCGCTTGGCCGCCTTGGCGAGCACCGCCTGGAAGCGCTCGGCGTGCTCCCTGGACTCCGCGATCTGCTCGTCGATCTCCTTGATGGCCGCCTGGTTGCCCTCGGACTCCGCGGTGCGCCGGAAGGTGGGATACATCTCGGTGTACTCGTAGGTCTCGCC
>DKBC01000216.1:19352-36315 GCA_002451065.1 Betaproteobacteria bacterium UBA6910 | reverse complement strand
GCATTGCGCCATCGCCGAGCCGGCCTTGAACGAACAGATCCGTCACGTGCGCGCCCATCCGCCGCCCAAAGGCGGCATCAAAGTCGTGCTGCGCATCGCGCCCGAGGGCTGGGAAGTGCCCAAGGATTCACTTTTCCAGAACAACTTTTTCCTGTTGCCCGGGCTGGTGGGAACGGTACGGCAGCAACTGCACGACGCGGGCACGCGGCATCTGGTGGACATCTACTGCGGCGTGGGGTTCTTCGGAATCGAACTGGCCGGGGATGTGGAGTCGTTCGCCGGGGTGGAATACGACAAACAGGCCATCCGCGCCGCGCGCAAGAATGCGGCTTCGCATGGCATCACCAACGGCGAGTTCATCGAAGGCAGGGCGGAAGACTCCCTGGCCGCCCTTCTGGGCCGGTTCCCCCCGGAACATACCACCGCGCTGATTGATCCCCCGCGCAAGGGCTGTCAATCCGCCACCGTGGAGGCGCTCCGGCAGAGGCACCCGCGCCAGGTGCTCTACATTTCCTGCCATCCGGCCACGATGGCGCGAGACCTGAAACTAATGTGCGACGGGCTCTATGAACTGCGGCAGGTGGTTCCGGTGGACATGTTCCCCCAAACCCAGCATATCGAGTGTGTGGCGGATCTGCGGCGTCCGGCCTAGCCATCCCGGGCCATCGCAGGCTTGCCATCGGCGCGGGGACTCGTTCATTGTTTTTGGGCGACAGATGAGCAAACCCGACCCTTTCAAACCCCGGCGGTTTTCGGCAACCACACTCCCCTGGGTGGTCGGGGCGGCGGCGCTGGTGGTATATGCCTTCACGTTGAACCCGTGGGTTTCCTTGGCCAGCCTGGACCAGGTGGCCCGTGTCTCCGGCTGGTTGCTGGATCCGGAGCTCACGCAGCCGCTGTATTTCCTGGTCACACTGCCGCTGCGGTGGATGCCCGCGGCCTGGGTGCCCCCAGCGCTCAATCTGCTCAACGCCATCCTGGCGGCCGCCGTGCTCGGCCTCCTGGTCCTGCGCAGCCGCGGCCCGCAGTTCCTCATCCTGACCCTCTCGCTGGCGCAGGTATTGTGGGGCGTCGCCTTCAAGTGGAAGGCCCTGACCGGGGGCGACGACGGGCTCCCCGGGATCCCGAGACCCGACCTCGGCTTGCCCGTAAGCCTGAGCGGGGTCACTCCCTTCTACTACTTCTCCCTGTTCCTCTTCCTGGTGGCCACGACGCTCCTCTACCTCATCGTGCGATCGCCGTTCGGTTGCACCCTCGAGGGCATCCGGGAGAACGAGGCGCGGATGAGGGCGCTGGGGTACGACGTCTGGTTGCACCAGTACATCGCGTACCTGCTGGCCGGTCTCTTCGCCGGGATGGCGGGCGTCCTGTTTGCCTACTACAACGGGTTCGTCAGCCCTGTCGACCTCCACCTGGCCACCTCGGCCAAATGCCTGCTGATGGTGGTGCTGGGAGGCGCGGGAACCCTCTTCGGGCCCGCTTTGGGTGCCGCTGTGGTCGTTCTGATGGAGAACCTCGTGAGCGCGTACACGCAGCGTTGGCTGACGATCCTGGGCGCGACCTACGTCCTGGTGGTCCTCTTCACGCCCGAGGGGTTGTGGAGGCCGATCCGCCGAGGGCTGGGACGGTGGCTGCCGCTGTGAAGCCCCTCCAGGTCGACGGCGTCTCCCGGAGCTTCGGGGGGGTGCAGGCCCTCTATCGGGTGTCCCTCAGCATGGAGCCGGGGGAGCGCAGGGCGGTCCTGGGCCCGAACGGCGCGGGGAAGAGCACCCTCTTCCACCAGATCAGCGGCATGGACAGGCCGACGGAGGGACGGATCCTCCTCTTCGGCCAGGATGTGACGGGAATGGCGGCCCACCGCCGTGCGGCGCTGGGGCTGGCACGGACGTTCCAGATCACCCACCTCTTCCCGAAGCTCCCGCTGTTGAAGAATTTGCTGCTGGCGCTCCAGGGGCTGGACGGGATGAAGTTCAGCATGCTGCGCCCGTTGAGCTCCTACAAGCGGGTTCTCGCCCGAGCAGAGGGGCTCTTGGACGAGTGGCAACTGGTGGACAAGCGGGACGTGGCCGTTCAGGACCTGTCCTACGGCGAGCAGCGGCAGGTGGAGATCCTCCTGGCCATGGCGCAGGAACCGAAGCTGCTCTTGCTGGATGAGCCGACGGCGGGGCTGTCCCCTGCAGAGACGGCGTCGGTCTCTGGCCTGATTCGCGACCTTCCGAGGGAGGTCACCATCCTGCTCATCGAGCACGACATGGACGTGGCCTTTGATCTGGTGGAGAACGTCACCGTGCTCCATTCCGGCAAGATCATCGCCGAGGGATCCTGCGACGAGGTGCGCGGGAACCCGTTGGTCCAGGAGATCTACCTGGGCAAGAAGGCGGGATGGACGCAGGCGGTCGAGCCATGAGCAGCGGCGCGTCATCTCAGCCGAAAGAAGGCCGGGGGCCGACGGAGCGCGGAAGGGTTGAGGGGTCTCGCACGCGGGAGACGGCATGAACCTGCTTCAGGTCGAGAACGTGCACACCTACTACGGGAAGAGCTATGTCCTGCAAGGTGTGTCCGCGGAGGTCAGGTCCGGGAGCGTCGTGGCGCTGCTCGGACGGAACGGCGTGGGCAAGACGACGTTGATTCGGTCCATCTGCGGGCTGACCCCGCCCAGGGAGGGCGTCATCCGGTTCAAGGGGCGGAGCATCGAGGGCCAGCCGGCCCACCGCATCAGCGGGATGGGCATCCGGCTGATCCCCCAAGGCCGCCGCATCTTCCCGTCCCTGTCCGTCGAGGAGAATCTGCGGGTGGCGCTGCGGCCGCAGGGGAGCACCGGCTGGACCGTCGAGCGGGTGCTGGCGACGTTTCCGCGCTTGCGGGACCGGCTGCACAACCGCGCGGGCAAACTGAGCGGAGGCGAGCAGCAGATGTTGGCCGACGGCCGAGCCCTCGTCGGCAACCCCGAGCTGCTCCTGATGGACGAGCCCACCGAGGGGCTGGCTCCGTTGATGGTGGCGGAGCTCGGGAACGTCATCGCACGCTTGAAGGGGGAGGGCCAATCCATCCTCCTGGTGGAGCAGAACCTCTCCTTCGCTCTGGAGTTCGCGGACCACACGTACGTGATGAGCAAGGGGCGCATCGTCTACGATGCCCCCCCGGACGAGCTTTCGAACAATGCAGAGGTGATGGCCCGGTACCTCGGGGTCTAACGAGGTCGCTGCCCTGCCGTGGGAAACACCCAGGAGATTCCGCGATGAATGAGACGAGACCGTCGACCGAGCTGATGCAGTACGTGCCGCAGCTGTCCCTCGCCGAACGGGACCGGAGGTGGAAGGCGACGAGGCAGGCCATGGCGGCAGAAGGCCTCGACTGCCTGCTGCTCTGGGGGAACGACCTGTTCTGGGACATGGGGATGGTGAACGTTCGGTATCTCACCCAGATTGCCAGCAAGCTCAGCGCTTTCGTCATCTTTCCATTGAAGGGGGAGCCCATCGTCTTCACGGGGCTGCCCCACATGAACCGGCCCTTTTCGATCTACCTCTCGCTCCAGGACTGGGTCCACGACATCCGGGTGAACGTCGGCATTCCCAAGGTTGGGGAGACGCTCAAGGAGCTGGGCTACGAGAAGGGGCGCATCGGCGTCGTGGGGTACGGCACCACGCTGGTGCCCGACAACGTCACCCACAGGGACTACACGGCGCTCCTGGAGATGCTTCCCAACGCCACCTTCGTGGGGGCCACCGAGCTCGTTGCGAAGCAGCGGACGATCAAGAGCGCCGAAGAAATCTCCATGCTGGAGAAGGCGGGCAAGGTCGCGTACGAGACCATCCAGACGATGATCGGATCGGCCCGTCCCGGGGTGCGGGAGTGCGAGCTGTACGCCGACATCGTGCACTCCCAGATCTCCCGGGGCTGCGAGCCGGTCGTCTTCCACCTGCTCCACTCCGGCCCGGCCACCGCGCCGCTGTCGGAGGGGCTGCAGCACCTCGTGCACGGCGCAGAGCCGCCCGGCGCGCCGACCATGAGGCCGCTCCAGAAGGACGACCTGGTGGTGACCGAGTTTCACACCAGCTGGGGCGGCTATCTGGTGGCGGCCGAGTTCTCGGTCTACCTGGGCAAGGCCCCCAAAGAGCTGGTGCGCCTCCACGAGGTGGCCCGGGAGTGCTTCTTCTCCGGGATCGACAAGATGCGGCCGGGGGTCACCTGCCGCGAGCTGTGGGAGGCCTTCCGCAAGCCGAGCGACGCGGCCGGCATGGACTACGTGGAGTTGGGCTTCCACGGCCACGGCCTGGCCTCCCCGGATTACCCCAGCGTCACGTACAAATCGCGGGAGGCCCCCATGCTCACGGGGGACGCCCTGGGAGACGTGGTGCTCCAGGAGAACATGGTCTTCGGCACCAACATCGACATGTTCGACCCCCGCTGGCGCACCGACGTGGGGATCATGCTGGGCGACACGATCCAGGTGACGCGGGACGGCCCCAGGCGCCTCATCAACACGCCGATGGACTTTCCGCAGAAGCCGGTCTGACGCGAAGGGAACGACAAAGGCAAGGACTCTGACCATCGATCTGACCTGATTCGGGAGGAAAGAGCGGATGAAAGTCGTGGCATTCAACGGCAGCGGGCGCAAGGACGGAAACACCTACCTTCTTCTCAAGACGGTGCTGGACGAGCTCTCGTCCCAAGGGATCGAGACCGAGATGGTCCAGATGGCCGGGAAGCCCATCCAGGNNCAACGAGTACTTCGCGAAGATGGCGGAGGCGGACGGTATCCTTCTCGGGTCGCCCGTGTACTTCTCCGACGTCACCGCCGGGATGAAGGCGCTCATCGAGAGGAGCGGTTTCGTGTCCCGCGCCAACGGCAACGTCCTCCGGAGAAAGGTGGGGGCCGGGGTGATCGCGGTGCGCCGGGCCGGGTCGAACCACGCGCTTTCGAGCATCAACTTCTTCTTCCTCATCACGCAGATGATCGTCCCCGGGTCGAGTTACTGGAACATGGCCATCGGGAGGCATCCGGGCGACGTGTTGGCCGACGAGGAGGGCATGCAGACCATGAAGACCCTGGGTGAGAACATGGCCTGGCTGCTCCAAAAGATCCACGCGTAGGACCGCCACGAGAGTCTTCCCATCGCGGGCCCGGGGGGGGCGGACCGCGCCGCTCCGGGGGACGATGTCTCGTGGTCGTGGCCCGTCGCCGGGCTGTCCATGAAAGCGGTCCGCCCCCGGCATGGGAGCCCCAACCGTGCATAGCGACGCTGCGAAGTACCCGGGAGCCGCGATCCGCTGGTCTTCCGGGGTGACGACCGCGGCTCCGTCCGTCTACTACGACCTCTTCGAGCCGGTCGAGCCGTCCCCCAAACCGACGATGCTCTGTGTCCACGGCGGTGCACACACGGGGCAGTGCTTCGGGCGCACTCCAGACGGCCGACCCGGGTGGGCGGCGCGGTTCGCCGAGTGGGGCCACACCGTCTACGTCCCGGACTGGCCCGGGTGCGGCCGGAGCGCCTACCTGCCGATGGAAGAGATGTCGGGCGAGGTGGTGTGCGCGGGTGTCGCAGGGCTCCTGGAGACGATGGGGCGGCCGGTCGTCCTCATGACCCACTCCATGTCGGGAGCGTACGGCTGGCGGCTCCTGGAGCGCCACGGGGACAGGATCGCCGCAGTCGTTGCCGTAGCGCCTGGACCCCCCGGAAACATCCAGCCCGAACCGGTGGTCCTCGCGCGTGGAGGGGACTTCATCGAGGTGCGAGGCGGCGCGCTGACCTGGCGGCTGCCCCTCAAGACGTGGATGGTGCCGAGCGAGGCGTTCATCCTCGACAAGCTTCTCGGCCGGTCTACCCGATTCCCGCGGCATGCCCTCGCCGCCTACCGCAACACGTTGCACGCCATCGCCCCGCGGATCATCTGCCAGCGGCAGAACGTGGACGGCAGTCAGCTCCGGGTCGCCGACGCGCGGGGCTATCAGGGCAAACCCGTTCTGATCGTCACCGGGGAATTCGACACCGATCATCCGCGGGAAATCGACGGAGCGGTCGCCGCGTGGCTCCGGGAGCAGGGAGCGGTGGTCGACTACTGGTTTCTGCCGGATCTCGGCGTCGGGGGGAACGGACACATGCTGATGTGCGAGGAGAACTCCGACGCCATCGCCCGCAGGATCTTGGGGTGGATCGAGCAGCACGAGTCAATCGAACGATGACGTCGCCCGAAAGGAGCATCGAATGGCCGAGCGCATTTGGGAGAAGTTCCTGACGGCAGAAGACAAGAAGGTCTTCGACGCCGCTGGGTACGCCGAGCCCGCGGGGTATGGCGAACGACCGGCCGTCCTCGTCATCGACGTGAGCTACGCGTTCACCGGGGACCGGGACGAGCCGATTCTCGAGTCGATCAGGACCTGGCCCAACTCCTGCGGAGAGCACGCCTGGCGAGCGGTGCCGCACCTGCGGCGGCTGCTCGCCGCGGCGCGGGAGAAGGGGCTGCCGGTCATCTACACGACGGCGGAGTATCGCGGCGACAAGTGGGACTACGGCAGTTGGTCCTGGAAGAACCGGCGGGCGCCGGAGTGGGAGGGGCGCGAGCAGAAACGCGACGGAAACGACATCATCGACGAGATCGCCCCCCACCCTCAGGACATCGTGGTCCACAAGCTCAAGCCGAGCGCCTTCCACGGCACGCCCCTCAAGTCCTTTCTGACCCTGCTCAAGGCGGATTCCGTGATCGTGACCGGCACCACGACCTCGGGGTGCGTCCGCGCCACGGTCATCGACGCCTTCAGCGAGAACTTCCGCGTGGCGGTGGTCGAAGAGGCGTGCTTCGACCGCTCCCAGGCGTCCCACGCCATCAACCTCTGCGACATGAACGCGAAATACGCGGACGTGGTCTCGATCGAGGAGGTGCTCGCCCACGTCGAGGGCCTTCCGAAGGGCCTCTTCGTCCTGCCGCCCGGATAGGGGGGCGGGACCCGGCTCCGAGCGCTCCTTCGATCCCGGCGCGGCTGGCCGCCCGGGGGTCCCCTCCGGCAGCGCAGGACCCCTCGTGGCTCTGGACGGGGTTGACGCTCGAGACCGGGCAGGCTCCGGACCGTGTCGGCGAAGCCGAGTTGCCGAAGCCGACTGCGCGGCGCTCCGGAGACCCCCGGGGCGAAGGGTGTTGCGCCGCTCCCGCGAGAGGAGAGAACGGATGAGCCAAACGGACAAGCTGATCATCTGCGTGTGCCCCACGGGGAGCTGGCTGACGAAGGAGAAGCACCCGAATGTCCCCCTCCAACCGGAGGAGATCGCGGCGGAGGTGCATCGTTGCTGGAACGAGGGTGCCTCGATCGTTCACATCCACTGCCGCGACAGAGCCGGAAACGCCACATCGGATCCGAAGGTCTTCGCCGAAGCGGACCGTCTCATCCGGGAGAAGGGGTGCGACATCATCATCCAGCACAGCACCTCGCCGGGCCGGGGGCCCGGTCAGGTGGCCCGGAGCGACCTCGAGAACGTGCCGGAAGGGCTGCTCTTCTCGGCGGTGAATCGGGGGCTGGAAGCGGTGGAACCGAGTCCGGAAATGGCAAGCCTCGACATCGGGGTCTCCGTCCTCGCCGGAGAGCCCGAGAGGCTGTTCCTCTGGACCCGGGCTTTCGGGGAGAAGGCCGCGAGGATCTTCAGGGATCGGGGCATCAAACCGGAGCTCGAGGTCTACACGGTCGGCGGTCTCGTGGAGGTGGAGCACCTCATCCAGAAAGGGCTTCTCACGAAGCCCTACTGGATCAGCTTCTGCATGGGGATGGAGCGTACGATCGAGAACGTGACCCCCTTCAGCCCCAGAAACCTGATGCATCTCGTCGAGCAGCTGCCGCCCGACGCGTTGTTCACGACCCTGGGCATCGGGCCGACCGAGACCCGGGCCGTGACGCAATCCATGCTCCTTGGCGGGCATGCCCGGGTGGGTTTCGAGGACAACCCCTACTACGCGAAGGGGCTGCTGGCCAAGAGCAACGCAGAGCTGGTGGCTCGAGTGGCGAGGATCGGCGCAGACCTCGGCAGGCAGGTGTGCACGCCCCAGGAGGCCCGGGCCCTCCTCGGCATCCCGCCGTTGCAGGCGTAGACAAGTCGGCCGGCTCCCCTCGGGTGAGTGGCGGCAACGGATCGGCAAAGCAGCGGGCGAGGGAGGCGGGTCGGGACCTCCCCCCCGGCGAGCAGGATCTCAGGAGGTAGAGACGGATGGCCGCTGACCAAGGCAAGTACATCATCGGGATCGACACGGGCGGCACGTTCACCGATGCCGTGGTGGTGGACTTGAAGAGCGGGGACACGACCGTGGCGAAAGCGCCGACGACGCCCCGCGACTTCTCGATCGGAGTGATGGACGCGGTCGCGGAAGCGGCGAAGACCATGAACGTTTCCTCCCGCGTCTTGCTCGAACACTGCTCCATGATGAAGCTCGGTACCACGGTCGGCACGAACGCCATCATCGTGGGCAAAGGGGCACGAGTCGGCTTCATCACGACGAAAGGGTTCGAGGACACCACCCTGATCGGTCGGGCCATCCAGAGAGTCGACGGCTTGAGCGACGAGGACGTCCGGAGAATGCTCCGGATCCGGAAACCGGAGCCGCTGGTTCCCAAGTCGCGCCTGAAGGGGGTGTACGAGCGCATCGATTTCAGGGGGGATGTGGTCGTCCCCCTAAATGTGGAAGATGCGATCAAGCAGATCCGGATATTGGTCGAGGACGAGGAAGTGGAAGCGATCGGCGTGAGCTTCCTGTTCAGCTGGGTCAATCCCGTCCACGAGCAGCAGATGAAGGGGCTGATCCGGGAGATGTACCCGGACCGCGACCTCTTCCTCACGATTTCGAGCGAGCTGGTTCCGCTTCGGCGGGAGTACGGACGGGCGAATGTCGTCATCCTCAACTGCTACATCGGAAAGGTGATGGGGCGGTATCTGGGAAACCTGGCCGAGGGGCTGCGGGAGGCCGGCTTCCGCGGCCGCCTTGTGGTGATGCAGGCCAACGGGGGTTTGTTGAGCTGGGACCGGGTGCCTCCTGTGAGGACCATCTCCTCGGGCCCGGCCGGAGGGGTGATCGGGAGTCAGTACGTGGCGAGCCTTCTCGGGCACCCGAACGTGGTGTCCACGGACATGGGAGGGACCAGCCTTGACGCGTCCCTCATCCGGGACGGGAGGTGGAGCTACGAGCGAGAGCCGATCATCTCGCGGTGGCGCGTGATGCTTCCGAAGGTGAAGGTGGACTCCATCGGGGCCGGCGGGGGAACCATCGCTCGGGTGGACGCAGCGCAGGGCAGGCTCATCGTGGGTCCGGAGAGCGCAGGGGCCGCACCCGGCCCGGTCTGCTACGACACGGGCGGGACCGAGCCGACGGTCTGCGACGCCGATCTGATCCTGGGGTTTCTGAACCCGGACTACTTCCTCGGCGGAAGGATGAAGCTGAACAAGTCCAGGGCCGAGGACGTCATGGCGGCAAAGATCGCGGGGCCGCTCGGGATGAGTGTCATCGAAGCGGCGGCCGGGATCTTCACCATCATCAATTCCCACATGGCGGACCTGATCCGGATTCTCACCATGAGGGCGGGGTTGCCGCCGGGGGAGTTCGTTCTGTACGCCTTCGGGGGCACCGGCTCGATGCATGCTCCCTACTACGCCGGGGACCTGGGCATCAAGAGGATCTACTGTTTTCCGACCTCGTCGGTCTTCTCCGCGTTCGGCATCGCCGGGGCCGACATGATGCGGACGATGTCACAGTCGTTGGGATACCGGATGCCCGTGGAACCGGATCTCTTGGAGGCGAAGATCAAGCAGGTGGAAGAGTCGCTGTCCGACGAGATGGGGGCCGAGGGGTTTGCCCGGAAGGATCTCAGCTTCAAGCACACGTTCAACATGCGCTGGGCCAGGCAGGTCCTCTACCATTCCGTGCCCATGTCCCCGAGACCCTACAGGACGGGCCAAGACGTCGCTGACCTCATCGAGGAGTGGGCCAGGGACTTCGAGAGGGTCTACGGAAAGGGGGTCGCCTACACCCGGACCGGCATCGAGCTCGTCTCGATGGACATCGACGCCGTCGGGAGGGTCGTGAAGCCCGTCCTGAGAGAGTATCCACGGGGTGACGCGAAGCCCTCCAGGGCCCTGAAGGGGAACCGGGACGTGTTCTTCCCCGAGCGCGCGGGCGGTTTCATCCGGACGGCCATCTACGATTACGAGGAATTGCGGCCGGACGACGTCGTGGAGGGGCCTGCCGTGATCGAGAGCGCCACGAATACGATCGTCGTGCCTCCCGAAACGCTCGCAAGGGTGGATACGTTCATGAACGTCGTCCTGGAGCTCTGAGGCCCGAATTCGGAATGGGCCGGCAGCAAGACAAGATTTCCGTCAGGAGGCTCCGATGAGCGTCGACCTCGATCCCGTCAAGTACGAAGTGCTCGTGCAGCGGCTTTCCAGCGTGCTGGAGGAGGGGAGGCAGGCGGTGGCCATGATCTCCGGCTCACCGGCCATCGTGGAGGGGGGGGAGTTCATGACGTCCCTCTACGGCGGGGACGGCCGGGGCGTGATGAGCGCGGCGGGGACGCTGTTCCACGTCATGGGGTCCGCCGACTCCATCCGGCACGCCCTCGCGGAATTCGAGGCCAATCCCGGCATCCGCGACGGCGACCAGTTCTTCTACAACGATCCCTACATCGCAGGGACCCACGTCATGGACCAGATCGTGATCAAGCCCGTCTTCCACGAGGGCAACCGCGTGGCCTGGGTCGGCACGATGACCCATACCGGCGACGTCGGCGGCATGCTTCGAGGGGCGTCCACGGAGATCTTCCACGAGGGCGTGCGGATCCGCGGCCTGAAGATCGTCGAGGGCGGCGTTGTCCGAAGGGACACCTTTCGGGCGGTGACCCTGCAGTGCCGGGATCCCGAATTCGTCGCCCAGGACATCCTGGCCCGCATCGCGGCGAACAACGTGTGCTCCGAAGGCTACCTCGCGTTGATCGAGAAGTTCGGGACCGACTTCGTCGAAGCCGCCTGCCAGAAGCTGACCCGGGACGCCGAGACCCGGTTCCGGGAGAAACTGCGGAAGATACCCGACGGCACGTGGCGCGAGCGGGTCTACATCTCCCGGACCCAGCGCGTCGGGGGCCGCGAGGTCCCGCTTCCCCTCAGCGCGACCTGCACGTTGACCAAGCAGGGCGACCAGCTCCGCTTCGAGGTGGAGGCGTCGCCCCAGACCCAGGACTACTGCAACGCGGCTCTTCCGGCGGCGCGGAGTTGCCTCTTTTCCGCCTTGGCCGCCGCGCTTCTCTCCGACATCCCGTGGAACTCGGACGTCATGGACTGGGTGAGCTATCACGTACCCGAGGGGACCTATCTCAACTGCCGCTTCCCGGCCTCCTGCGGCTTGGGCACCCAGGCGGGCATCAACCTCAATATCGCGGCGGCGGGGTGCCTGGCGAAGATGCTCTACGCCGCCGGGCTCCACCAGGACGTCAACGCCTCGTGGGGCGCCCTCGGCGGCGCCGTGACGAACTTCGGACCCGGCGTCTGGTACGGGGGGCACAGCCAGCACGGCGGAATCGTGGGGCAGGGGACGTACGACCTCTTCGTCGGAGGGCAGGGCGCGACGCCGGAGCGGGACGGCAACAGCACCGGTGGCATTTACGTGAACCCCCGGTCTGCGGGGGCGGACGTCGAGTGGACGGAGAGCTACTACCCTCTGTTGTACGTCGCCCAGCGCCAGGGGACGGACAGCGGAGGGTACGGGAAGTTTCGAGGCGGGATGAACCTCGAGTCGATCGCCATGGTGTACGGCACCCAGGACCTCTCGGTGGACTACCTGCCCGGGCCCGAAGGGGGAGAGGCGCGCGGCTTCGGCCTCTTCGGAGGCTACCCGGCGGGCGGGCACCTCGGGGACGGGAAGATGGTTCTCACCTCGAGGGACGCTTTGCTTCAGCGTTTTTCGAGAGGGGAATACCCGACGAGCATCGAGGAGCTCGGCGCCTCCTGGGGCGTGGACGTCCGGGAGAGCTCCGAGTCCCGGCTCGAAAGGCAACTCGGCGGGATCCGGGTCGCCGTGCCCGAGCACAGCTTTCTGGCCTATGCCTTTGGCTGCGGTGGCGGCTACGGGGACCCGCTGGATCGAAGCCCCTCGAAGGTGGCGGCCGACGTGAGGGACGAGGCCGTCACGTTGGAGTGGGCCGAGAAGGTGTACGGTGTGGTGGTCGATCCGGACACCTTCGAGGCGAAGGGCGAGGAGACGGAGAAGCTTCGGCGAACGATCCGGTCGCGGCGGCTCGAAGACGCGGAGAAGCCAGCCCCGGCCGGGGCTGGCCGGACGCTGAGCCCCGCTGCGAAGAAGGGCCGCCTCCTGAGGATCAGCGAGTACCTGGAGATCGTCGAAAAGACCGACGGATCCAAGGCCATCTGCTGCATGCGGTGCGAAAACGAGTTTTGCGCGCCCGGAGGAAACTACAAGAAGCACGCCCTGCGGCGCGTCACGGACCTGCGCGAGGTGAAGAGGGTCGGACCCGGGGAGCCCATCACGCGCTATCAGGAGTACGTCTGCCCGGGGTGCGGCACCCTGCTCGAAGTGGACGCGTGGTGCGAGGCCGTCGATACGGATGAGCCGTTGTGGGACATCGACGTCAGGGCATGACGTTCATCGTGAAGGACACGTCTGAAAGATCTTCGGACCAGATGTGAGGACTTGGCATGCCGATACGAAAGCTGGGTGTCAGGGAAGTTGAGTTTTACCACGGGACGCTTGAGTCTATGTCCAGAACGGAGCTCGTCGACTATCAGTGGCTTCGCCTCAAGGCTCAGCTCGATCACGTCTGGAAGACAAATGCATTCTTCCGTGATCGATTCCAGGAGCGAGGCATTACACCGGACGACATCAGGACACCGGAAGATTACCGCAAGAAAGTGCCTCTGCTCACGAAGAAGGACCTCCTGGTCGACCAAACGGACAATCCTCCGTACGGCAATCGCCTCGGAGTCCCCCTCGACAAAGTCGTGCAGACGCACCTCACGAGCGGCACCTCCGGGCTGGGACAGGAGATCTACGGGTGCACCCGGGCGGATGTGGAGCACCTGGGTGGAATGTGGGCGGTGAACTACCACTGGGTTGGCGTGCGCCCCGGAGACGCGGTGTTCCACTTCTGGCCCATCGCGACCATGACGGCCGGGCTGGGATCCATGCGGGGGTTGATGCAGTCCGGCGCCCGGTACTTCCTCGCCGCCTTTTTCGACACCAAGACGAAACTGGAGCTGATGAAACGCTTCGACCCCAAGGCCATGCTCACGGTGCCTGCGTATTTGACCACCCTCACGGAAACGGCCAAAGAGCTCGGTTTCGATTTCCGGAAGGACTTCCCGTCCCTCGAAGCGATTCTGGTTGCGGCCGGGGCGTACCCGTTGAGTTGGGTGACGGAGATGGAGGAAACCTGGGACGCGGCCATCTATGAGCAGTACGGGTCCACCCAGAAGGGCAGCGGCATCGCCATGAGCTGCGAGGCGGGGGTGGGCGACGAGAAGGGAGGTCGCGGGCTGCTGCACATCTGGGAGCCCTTCGTGTACGCGGAGGTCCTCGACCCGGCGACGCGCGAACCGGTGAAACCCGGCGAGGCCGGTGAACTCGTGCTGACGCCGCTGGAGAGGGAGGCGTCTCCGCTGCTCCGGTTCGCCACGAACGACAAGGTCGTGCTCCGGAGCCACACCGACTGCCCCTGTGGCCGTCCGTTCGACGGCCTGGAGGCCGGGATCGTCGAACGCTACGACGACATGATCAAGATGAAAGGCCAGAACGTATGGCCCGCGGCCATCGATTCCATCGTGTTCGCCGACCACCGGGTGTTCGACTACCGCGGCAGGGTGTTCATGGGGACCGGGGGCAGGGAAACCGTGGAGATGGAAGTTGAGTTCAAGAAGGACGTGCCGGTCGAGGAGAGGCTGCGGGCATTGGGGGGCCTTGCTGCCGCGTTGCAGGAGAGGGTGGGCATACGAATGGAGGTCCGCGAGGTCTTGGCGGACAGCTTCGATCGAGTCCTGTTCAAGGGAAAGCGTTGGATGGATGAGAGGATCAAGGGGTTGGATCGAAAGAGAATCTGAGACTTCTTTCTGTGACCGCGAAGCCGCAAAGGGGCTTGAAAATGGATCAGAAGGAGCTCGAGCAGAAAATCACTCTTCTATTTGAAGTGGCGAGCGAGCTGACGGCGTCTCGGGTCACGGTGGTCCGGCAACGAGCGGAGGCGATCGTGGGGCTCCTGCAGGATCTGATGGTGACGGTGGTCAGAAAGGGTTGACCTCCCGCGCTGTCGCACGCCGCGTCGACCCAATGCCGTTGAAACGAGTCCCCTCGCCCACGGAAACGCCCCCCCTCACCCCTGCCCTCTCCCGGTGAGGGGAGAGAGCCAGAGCGGCAGCACCCTGATTCAGCAACATTGCGTGTGGACCGGGCGTCACGCAGACTCGCCCATCAGGATGAGGCCGCTCGGGAGGGACTCCCCGAACTGGCGGACGCGGTCGGCGTCCTCGACGGGGACGGTTTCCCGCACGACCCTCAGTTCCTCCGGCCGGGCGCCGCCGGCCTCCATCCGTTCCAGCAGCTCCCGGCGAAGCTCCGGGCCGACGTCCACGTCGCGGCGGTCGGTCCTTCTCGCGGCCTGGGCAAAGAGGGCGGGCAGGAAGGCGAGGCCCGGGTCCCCCCAGTCCAGGGCCCGAACCTGGGCGAAGAGCCTCCCGACTTCCTGTGGCGGCAGGACCGTCTCCGGCCCCGCGTAAAGGGGCGTCCGGGTGAGGAGTCTCCCGAGGGCCCAGGAGACGGGCTCCTTGGCCCGGAACCGCCGATCCTCCAGGGCCGCCGAGAGGAATCGGACCACCTGGAGCTTCCGGTCCGGNNAGCAGGGGGAAGATGCCCTTCAGGACCCGCTCCTGGCGCTGGGGATTGAGCCCCCCCGCGGTGCGCCGCCAGAGCAGGTGCCACTGCACCTGGATCCGCTTCTCCCTGGGGTGGGCCATCCCCGTCTCGAAGACGCGCCACAGCTCCTCCATCCGGGCCTCGTCGACCTCGAAACCGTATCCGGGCCTCAGGGCGAAACCGGCCAGGTAGAGCCACGCCTCCTCGTGCTGGACGCTGCGGTTGCGGCGTCCCACGCCCTGGGCAAGGGTGGGCCAGAGGGCGCGGAGCGTCGCCGAGTCCCAGGTGTCACGTTTCGCGCCGAGCGCCCCCTCCAACTCCCGGAGGAGTTGCGTGGGCTTGATGTCTGGGAGATCGGGGTCCTTCTTTTTGCCATAGAGCGAGAGGATCAGGGCCTGGGCCTTCTCCAGCCGGCGGCCCGGCACCAACGGCGCTTCCGCGCCCTGCTCCGCGGGGCTCTCCTCCTCGGCGGCCCGGCGGAGGTTGAAGTCCAGGCGCCAGCGGCCCTCCCCCTCCTTCTCGACGCAGTGGAGCTGGAGCAGACCGAGCTCGTTCAGGCTCGACTCGAGGAGCACCCTCAGCCGGTTGTTTGCGGGCCTCGGGCGGCTCGGCGGCAGGTGGATCGCGGTCTGGAGGGGGGGGAGAGGGTGGAACTCGTCCAACTCCCAGGGGACCGGGTCTCCGGGCTCGTCACCGTCCCGGCGGTTGGAGTAGTAACACTGGAACCGCACGGGCTGGTTCACCAGGAGGTCGAACTCCGCGTTGCCGATGCGGACCGACTCCCCGGCCTCCATCCCCTTGGGAAGGACGCAGACCAGGGTGCGGGTCTTCTTCTTCCGGCGCACCACCTCCAGATAGAGTGCGTGGGCGTGGCCCCCGGCGATCCGCTGCCCGGCCTCGGGCGTGGCCAGGAGATGGGCGTAGCGCGCCGCGCCGCGGGCCACGGCGAGCGCCATGGCGTCGTTCGCGAGAACCGCGGGCGCGTAGCCGTCCTGCCAGCGGGTGGCAAGGCCCGCGAGACGCTCCCGGAGGAAGGGGGGAGTCAGGGTGCCTCCGTTGAAGAGAACCGCGTCCACCCGGCGTCCCTGGAGGAAGCCCGCGAGGTGGCGGGTCACGGCGGTGTCGGCGGCGTAGGGGAGGCCCCACTCCCGCAGACCGGAGGTCCTCTTCCGGGGCCGGCCGTCGGCGCCGCACTCCGGGAAGAAGCCGTCAAGGACGCAAGCCCGGACCTCCTCCGCGGCGATCGTCGCCGTGCGGGTGGCGGCCAGGAGGCCGGCGCCGCTCGCGGCCAGGGTGACGGTGCGCTCCGGGATGCCACGGTCCTTCCCGCGACCCAGGTCCCGGAGGATGCCCTCCTTCAGGTCCCGGGCCTGAGAGAGGAGTTGGCTCCACTGGCGGCCGGTCAGCTTCGTCTGGCCGCCGGTGAGCCGCCCCTCGAGGATGTAGGCGAGGGTCATGTCGATGTTGTCGCCGCCGAGGAGGAGGTGCTCGCTCACGGCCACCCTGCGCAGAGAGAGCCCGGTCGGCGACTCTCGGTCCGGGGCCACCTCGAACAGGCTCAGGTCCGTGGTGCCCCCCCCGATGTCGCACACCAGCACCCGGGCTTCGCGCCCTGGAACCCGTTCCAGCAGGTCGAGAAGCTCGCTCACGTGTCCCCTGCGCCCGAGCCAGTCGTAGAACGCGGCCTGGGGTTCCTCCAGGATTCTCACCGCCTCCGGGTACCCGGCGAGCCGCGCTGCCTCCAGGGTGAGCTCCTGGGCCACCTCGTCGAAGGAGGCGGGGACCGTAACCACGACTTCCTGGGCACCGAACCGTGCCGCCGGGTCGTCCCGGGCGATGGTCCGGTCCCAGACCTCTCGGAGGTGGCGGAGGTAGAGGGCGCTCGCCTCCACGGGGGAGAGCCGCCGGTCAGGCGGGACCTCGGAAGACTGCCAGGGGAGGATCGGCTCCCTCCGATCCACCTGCTCGTGGGAGAGCCACGACTTGGCCGAGTGGACGACCCGGCCCGGGCTCAGCGCCATCTGCGCCCGGGCGAAGAGGCCGACGACCCAGCCCGCCTCCGCCGGAGGAGGCGCTT
>DKBC01000216.1:0-19311 GCA_002451065.1 Betaproteobacteria bacterium UBA6910 | reverse complement strand
CCCGTGGCCTCGTGCCGCATCCAGAGCTCCAGGGTTCCGAGTTCCGTCACCACGGAGTGGAGCGACACGGGAAGCATCTCTCCCGAGCGCC
Source organism: Betaproteobacteria bacterium UBA6910 (assembly GCA_002451065.1). Classification (GTDB taxonomy): domain Bacteria; phylum Pseudomonadota; class Gammaproteobacteria; order Burkholderiales; family UBA6910; genus UBA6910. The sequence continues at coordinate 19,220 of DKBC01000216.1, read as the reverse complement.
CCTCCAGGGGAGGAAGGGCGACCTCCAGGCTCGCGGTTTCCTCCAGGTCTTCCTCGTCCTCTACGACGTCCCCCACGGCGTCACCGGCGCGGACGCTGGAGGAGAAGAAGCGAAACTCCACCGGCTCCCCGGTGATCAGCCCGAACTCCCGGCCGGAAAGGCCCGCTTCGGAGCCCTCTTCCATCCCCTGGGGGACCACGCACACGGCCTTGAGGGGCGGCTGGAGGCCGGGCACCGCCAGCATGGATGTCTCGAGGCCGATGTAGTGGGAGCGGGCAGTCCCGGCCTTGATCCGGATGCCCTCGCCGGTGGCGAGGATCCGCGCGTAGGCTGCTCCGCCCTTGGCCACCGCGAGGTCCAGGTGGGAACCCGCGAGCTCCCGGACCGGAGTCCCGTCGTTCCAGCGTCGGAGGAGCTCCAGGATCCGCTCTCGCAGTGGAGCGGCCTTGAAGACGCCGCCGTTGAAGAGCACGGCGGTGGGGCAAAGGAACGCGACGCCGGTCGATTCGCGGACCCGGTCTTCCACCAGGCCGGCCAGTACGTCGCTGGACCGCGCGTTCTGCCAGCTGCGGGCCAGGAAGGAGGCCAGGTGCCTGGCGAGGGCCGGATCGGAGGCGTAGTCGAGCCCGAACTCCTGGAGCCCGACCTGCCGGCGCCGCGCGGGATGCTCGTTGATGGCCGTCAGGGGGAAGAAGCCGTCCACCAAGACCTGTCGGAGCGTCTCCCGGGAGAGGGCGGTGGTGATCGTTCCTCCGAACAGGCTCGAGCCCCGGGTCGCCACGGAGATCGGGAACTCGGGAAGGGCACCGTCGGCGAAGAGGGTTTCCTTCCCGGCCCGGCAGGAGTGGATGAGGGAGAGGAACTGGACGTTGTCGATCTTCTGCGCCCGGGCCTCCAGGCCGGCCCGGAGGGCGTAGGCCAGCGCGAGGTCCATGTTGTCGCCGCCAAGCAGGAGGTGGTCGCCCACGCTGACCCTCTCGAGCTCGAGGACCCCGTCCTTTTCCGAGACGGCCACCAGGCTGAAATCCGCCGTGCCGCCGCCGACGTCGCAGATCAGAACCGCATCGCCGGGTCGGACGTGCTCCCGCCAGGCGGCCCCCGTCTCCTCGATCCAGTGGTAGAAGGCGGCCTGCTGCTCCTCGAGGAGCGTCACCTCCCCCCAGCCGGCCGCCGATGCCGCCCGGTGGGTCTGGAGGCGGGAGACCTCGTCGAAGGAGGCCGGCACCGTCACGACCACCTCGCAGGAGGCGAGGTCGGCCTCCTCGCCCCTCTGGCCCAGGGTCCATTGGAAGGCCTGCCGCAGGTGCTCCAGGTAGCGTGTCGAGGCCTCGAAGGCGGAGACCTTGCGCTCCCCCAGGTCGGACTTCCAGGGCAGCACGGGCTTGTCCGGGCTCACGTGGGGGTTGCAGAGCCAGGACTTGGCGGAAGTCACGAGCCGGTTCGGGACCAGGGCCCCGTGCTCACGGGCAAACTGGCCCACGACCCCCGCGGAGAGGCCCGTCTCCCAGGGAAGCCGAGCGGCGCTCGCCGCCTCGCTCTCGGTGGGCAGGTATAAGGCCGAGGCAAGGATGTCAGCTTCCCCCAAACCCTGGAGGGAGAGGAGTTGGGTGACCGGCAGGACCTCGATTCGCGCCCCTGCCTCTGCGGCGGCATAGGCCAGGGCCGAATTGGAGGTACCGAGATCGATCCCCACGACGTAGCGTTTGTCCATGCGCGCGTCCCTCGAACCGGACGGTCCTATTCGATTTCCACCTCAGCCGGCGCCACGATCTCCCGCGCCGACCCCTTCAAGGCGGCCTCGGCTACCCGGGGGAGTGCGACCCGCGTCGTCTTCCAGCCCCGGTGAAGGACCACCCCCCGGTACGGGGGGTGCGCCGGGACCTTCCCCACCAGTCGGTAGACGCCGGCATCGTACTCACCGGACAGGGTCACGGTGTCTCGCTCCTCGCCTCCGTGCACGGGCCGCAGGTCGAAGGCCTCCTGGAGCACCTCCCGGCATCCCTGGTGGACCACCCGCGCCGCAGCGCCGATCTGCTCGTTGGAGTAGGGGGCAATGTCGTCCATCGTGAAGTCCACCAACCGTCCCTTCTCTTGGAGCCGGGCAAGGAACTGGACGACGCCGGCCTCAACCGCGACCTCCAGGGAAGGCGAAAGCGGCCCTGGGGTCGGGACTGGCTCGACCGCCTCGGTCCGCCGCTCCGCCTCGCCGCGGCGCCGGGCAAGTTCTAGGATGACAGAGACCCCCAGGAGGATCAGGACGGCCCAACGGAAGGGCTGCCGGTAGGGCTCGACGCCCGGGGTGTAGAAGAGGACTCCCGCCAGGGCGAGGACGAGGATGGTGAGTAGCAGGTTCATCGGGTTTCACCTTGGTGGGGCAGACTTCGTGAGCGAGAGCCTTTCGCCCTTGGTCTGGGGCGCAGGCCGCGGTTGCGCCTGAGTGTAACGCACGCGCCGACGAAAGTAATCTCCTTCGCTCCCGGAACGCCGAGAGTCCACGTGTCTCGAGGGTCCCGTGCAAGAGCGACGAGGGTTGCGCGCGCCATTTTCTGCAGAAATCATTGCGTGGTGGAAACAGTCGGGCTGACATGCCGTAGCTGTCCCGGAGGTGTGCGCACGAAGACCGTCGGGCTGGCGAGCAAGGGTCAACTCGTCCTCCCCAAAACGATCCGGGACCGGCTCAACGGGGACGCGGGCACTGAATTCTCCATCATCGGTCGCGGCACAGAGGTCGTGATCAAACCGACCCGGATCTTTCCGGCGACCGCGCTGGAGCCTGTGGATGCCCCATCGGTCGATCAGGGGAAACCGTTATCGCTGGAGGATGTGGACCGGGCCGTTCAGGCCGAGGCGGTGAAGCGACGATGATCGCCGTCGCCCGCGCCCCGAAACCTTGTCTTGATGAAGGGAAAGGAGGGTTCTGGCGACCCTTTGCCGATAGACCGATTCCGTGAGGTGTGCCGAAGAGCGTTGCAGGACTGGTGAGGGTGTCTTCTAGTCAACATAGATCATCTTGCGGGTCATTCCGCCGTCCACCAGGAAATGCTGGCCGGTGATGAACCGAGCCTGCGGGGAGAGGAGGAAGGCGACGAGGTCGGCAACGTCGGCAGGACGGCCCACGCGACCGACGGGGTGCTGATCGTGGTCCTCGGGACGAAGTTCCGGAGGCTTCCGCTTGGTTCCCTTCTTCCAGTCATCCACGGCGATCCAGCCGGGGCTGACGCAGTTGACGCGGATATCAGGGCCCAGGCTCACGGCCAGTGCGTGAGTGAGGGCGACGATCCCGCCCTTGCTTGCGGAGTATGCCTCGGTGTGTGGTTCCGACTGGACCGCCCGGGTGGACCCGATGTTCACGATGGCGCCCCGGCTCCGGCGCAAGGCCGGGATTGCGTGTTTCGTGCAGAGAAAGACCCCGGTCAGGTTGGTCCCGATGACCCTCTCCCAATCGACGAGCTGGAGTTCCTCTACGGGGGCGGAGTGGGGGCTCGCCCTGCCCGCGTTGTTGACCAGGCCGTCCAAACGCCCGAAATGGCAAAGGGTACGTTCGACCAACCCGGCCACCGCCTCTTCACTCGCCACATCCGCTACGGCCACGGTCGTGGGGCCGATTGACCCGAGCTCCGAGGCCGCCTCGTCGGCCGCTTCCCCGTCGATGTCAGCGATGACCACTTTCATCCCAAGTTCCAAGAGCTTCCTGGCGATGGCCTTTCCGATCCCCTGCCCGGAGCCGGTAACGAGGGCGACCTTGCCGTCGGGACAATCCTGCATATGGAGCCTCCTCCCGATTGTTGTGTGTGTACCCAGCCTCGGAGCTTGAGGCGTGACGGCTCTCTTGGTGCTTCTCGAGACACACAGACTACCGTGGAGGAGGCGGGAGCGCGAGGAAGACGGGTCTGCCAATTGGGTTGACGCACGAATGACCGGCGTCTGGCGGCCGTTGCTGTATCGGGGATTTCTTGGGAGAGGAGCTGCCCGGGTCCAGTGGTCAGTTGAGGGCTTTGGCTTGGTCGCGCCATACGCATTGAGCCGGGTTCTCCCGGCCCGTCGGTCGTGGGGAGAGATGGGTTCGCCCCGGTAGGCGCTGAAGCCGCTGTGCTTCCACCCGAGCAGGGCGGGGATCTGCAGGGTGAGACGACCTGGTCTCGTCGGTTCCTTATGGCTGTGTCGCGGCCGGTTGCGGTAGGAGGCTATTGGCGGGCAGCTCTCGATCTTCCTTGGCCAGCCAATCGATGCCGTCGACGGTGATCGCGAGGTATCCGTTTTCGAGTCGCTGAATCAGTCCGCGCTGTTTGAGATACCAGATCGGAAATTCCAGGTGCTCGCGAGGGCAGCCGAGCTTTCTCTCGAGCGTGACGCTGCCCAGTCCTCCCTGTTCCGGATCTCGTCGGCGGGCAATGTAGAGGAGCGAAAGGATCCCATGAAACAAGCGTTGATCGTCGGCTCTCCTGTCGTTCGCCCCTTCCTGTTTGAAGATCTTCCAGGTCTGCGCCCGATTCTCCTCGTAGCGCACGTCGTATTGGGCGCGCGAAGCGGGATTTGAGAGCGTTACGAAGGCTTGGTGGAGTTCGGTGAACTTCTCGACGTCCCCCGTGTCCTGGTTGTCGGGGTGGTACCGTTTTGCCAGCAGCCGGTAGACGCGCTCCACCGTCTCGGCGCTCGCGTTCGGGCTGAGCTGCAGGACTTCGTAATAGTCGACAAACGGCCGGTCGTTCATGCTCCCTCCAGCTGTGATCGCATCGGACGCGACAACACCTTACTCTTATCGGTCGCTGCCAGTCTATTGATCAGGGCTCGAGACGGAGGCAACCTGGTCTCACGGGTCGGGTCGTGGGGGTCTCGGACGGCGCCACCATCGCGGTGCTGTCCGGTGGCCGCGTCAAAGTCCGGCTGGACGGGATTGATTGCCCTGAGGGGAGCCCGCCCTTCAGTAGGAGGGCGAAGGAGTTCACCCCGGCGGTCCCGTATAAGACGATGATGACCGTGAAAGCGAGACCGATACGGCCGCACGCTGGGCGAAGTGATCCTCACGGGCGGCCGCAGCCTCAACGGGGAGACTGTTCGCGCAGGGCTCGCGCAGTGGTACCGGCAGCGCGCTCCCTACGATCGGGACTTGGAGCGGTTGGAGGCGGAGACGCGAGCGGCGCGCCCGAGGCTGTGGGCCGAGGCGGTGCGGGTGTCGCCGTGGGAGTGGAGGAAGAAGAGGGAAGCGGGGACGTGAAGCTCTCCTCCGGCCCCTTGCGAAAGTCCGATTCGGGTCTTCACAATGGCCCCAAGTGGTCTGCCTCCGAGCTCACAAGTGCACAATTGCTGCATGCTCGAGGCCTGCCTGAAGGGACCGGTTCCGCGATGGGTTCTCCGGCGTGTCCCAAGAGCCCGAGACACGCGTGCGCCGCCGGCCTCGCGATAAGGGCTCAGCTGCGTCCCGCCGGTCTCCGTCCGGGTCGCCGAGGGGCGTCCTCTCCCGCCCCGGGTCTTCCCTGTTTGCTTCGTCGAAGAGGTATCGGCATCCATTCTTGTCAGCAATATACCTGACCTTTGTCGAATTGCGCGTGGTAGGCGATGGCTCTGCCAGTCCGGATGGCGTGACATCCAAGACTAAGAACATCGACTGCCAAACACAGACGCCCGGCAACCGTCATCTCGCAAGCAATGACCTCAATCCTGTTAGCCTTCCAAACCCTCATTTTCAGTTCCCGAAAGGTCAGCCACTCTCTGTCTGCGCTGCAACTTCGTCGGAGCTCAAACGCCGCGCTCGGCAATTAGCAAAAAGCAATTTGTCTTGACCCTTTTCTCCGCCTCATGTTAAGCGTAAAGCTCAGGATCTACGGACAGCTGCTCCGACGCAGCGGATCTTCGAAGGGTGTCTCTTCACTCTTTGGAAAGCGATTCACTCGCTCGAAAGCGACTCCCTAACGGTTATTGATGCATAGAGACCACTCAGAGAGAAGGAAACCATGAAAAAGAAGATAGAAACCGCTGAGACGATCAAAATAATTCCTGAGACCACAGAGGAGGCCATTCAGCAATTAGTTATGGCGAACAGGATCTTGGCCAATGAGGGAGTCCTAGACACTTTCGGACATGTTAGCGTAAGAAATCCAGAAAATCGCAAAACTTTCCTCCAGGCGCGATCGATTTCACCATACGAAGTCACAGAGGAGGATATTCTAGAAATAGACTTTGACGGAAATGTACTTACAGAAACAGCAATGCTACCCTACGGAGAGCGCATAATCCACGGTGCGCTTCTCAATGCACGATCCGAGATGAACGCCGTCTTTCACGGCCATCCCGCTGCTGTCATTCCTTTCTCCGTCACCGACATTCCAATAAAACCTGTCATGCATCTCGGGAGTTTTATTTACCAGGGCGTCCCGGTGTACGATGATTACGAACCGGACGACGGTATGCTCATCAGAAAAAAGAGCGAAGGGGAAAGAATCGCCAAACATCTGGGCGAGCACAGAGTACAATTGCTTCGGGGACATGGCTGTAACATTGTGGCAGATCATCTCCCTCAACTCGTAGCCTCTGCGATTTATCTGAGGGATAATGCGACCGTTCAGTGGCAAGCTCTGCTGGTTGGCAAAGAGCCAAAATATATCTCACCCGAGGTGGCAAGGGTCGCGATGCAAATGGCGCTTTTTGGCCCCATGCCTACCGCGCGTTCGTGGGGTTACTGGGTCGCGAGGGTTAAGGCTAACATGCCGGATATGGAATAGTTATAGGCCCGCGCGGCATACCTATAGGCGCTGTTCCGACGCCGTTGCGTTCTAGCACGAAAGGCCGCCAATTGGCGGCCTTTCGTATTTGGGGCGTTTTGAAGGTGATGCCCTAATCGTTGCGAATGTGATACCCCGATTCACAAACTTACAGCAGAAGATGCCTGAGAGCGCCCCGAATAGGTAAGGTTTCGCACCAAACGGAAGGCCAACCAAGAGCGCTCCGCAGCGGTTCCGGGGGCGTTCCGTCCGGACCGTGCCCGGCGTTTCCGATCCCTCAACCCATGAGAGAGCGCCAGGTGGGACGTTCAAGAAAACTCCCCTCGACGTTTGCCTCCATTTCCTGAAATCTCGGGTAGGGAACGGCAAAGCTGAAGTAGCTGTCGCCGAACCGTGCCTTGAGCTGAAGGCGGGCGGAAAGGTCCACGAGGCCCTGGACAGCCCGCGGCTTCTCCGACTTGGCCTCCCGGTAAGGAAGGATGCCGATGGACTGGCAGCCAGCTGCGAACGGCACGACCACGTTCTCGCTCGAATCGCGGTCGTAGTTTGCGAGAATGATGAGCGCCGAGAGTTGGTTGGGATTCGTCAGAAACACCACCACCTGGGGGGACTCCTTCTCCGAGTCAACCGCGGAGAGGGGTTTGAAGACCACGTAGCGTGTCGGCACCTCCATCACGGGGAGCCGCTCGACGAACTTCCGGACGATTTCCGGGCTCTTCAAGTATCGCTCTCCGTGAAGGAACTCCTCGTACGCCTCCTCCCGCATGAAGGGTTTCACCTGCTCTGCTACGGCCTTCCCCTGCTCCCACGTCTCGTTCCCCACGGAAAGAAACCGGCAGAAACAGTCCAGCCCACCGGGAGAGTTCGGGTACTGGTCACCGAAGCCCAGCCCCACCCCTCCGCCGAAGCATCCGAAGGTGCTCCGGTCGCACGCAGCGGCCCTTCCCTGTGCCGCTGCACCGAAGAGCGTCATGACGCAGCCCCAGGCCTTCTCCTTGAATTGCACCGCCCCCTCGGGCTTCTCATCAGCCCAAAGCAGCGCAACGGGATTGTGCTTGAGACGAAGTACTTCCGCGATCTTACTCATGGTATCTCTCCTCAGCCTCTTGTTCGCTTGGGGACCCCTGGGTCACGCCCGCTATGCCCGCCGACCGCTGGCGAACCTCCCAGCCCGCGCAGTGTCACACTGCGCATTCTCCTCGCCGAGCTCAGCCAGCAAGGCCGACCACCACATGCGCTCAGCGGCTGCGGGCTTGCGGTTCGAAGCCCTGGGGACCATCCGCCGCGACGGATGGTCCGGAGGCCCTTTCTATCATCAACTCTCTATGCGTTGGCCTCGCAAGGGCTCGCGCAGTGCTCGAGAGAGTCATGCCGGCATAGGTGCGGGCGTCGGAGCGACGGCGCAGTGCTGTTCATGAAGGGCGGGAACGGCCGACCGATAAAAAACAACCTCGCCAGAGACAATCCAAACAAAGGGGCCGTTTCATGAGACTTGGGGCGTCACCGCGCTTTGCAGAAACGTTGAGGTCTGGCACGAAAGGCAGCCATCTGGCAGCATTTGCGTATACCGGGCTATTTGGGAGACCTCATTCTCGGACCGTTGCGAAAGCCGGATTTGGGTTTTGGCAATGACCAATTTTGGCAGACTTCGGGTTTCACGCGGACACAGCCTGGGCGGCTCGGGAGCGGGAGGAAGGTCGCCGGCCTTCCCCACGCCTCCATGGTCTGGGGCGTATCCTTGCTAGAAATTGATCGCCGCCTTTACGACCCGATAGCTCGCCATCGCCTGCATGGCGTCATTGATCTCGTCCAACGTGTAGCTCTTGCTGATCATCTCCTCGAACGGGAACGTGTCATTTCGCGACGCGAGGAAGTCGATGGCCTGCAGCCAATGGCGCGGCTCCCCGGATCGAACGGTAAGGAGGAGCATTTCTTGCGGCAGCCGGTCGACGGCGATGTTGGCTTTGCCGCCCACCCCGATGTTCAGGTAGCGTCCGCCGTCGCGCAGCAGTGTGAGCCCCTCGGGTACCGCCATATTGGTTGCGGCCTGAATCACGATATCGGCGCCGCGTCCGTCCGTGTGATCGCGGACCCACTGATGCCGCTCCTTTTCGTCGGTTACGTCTATGTTCACCACCGCGTCGGCGCCCATCTTCTTGGACACCTCCAGGCGCGCCGCCGGAGCACCAATCACCAAGACCTTCTTGGCCCCGTGATCTCGGGCGACCGCGGCGGCGAAAGTACCGATCGGTCCGCTTCCCTGGATGACCACCGTCTCGTGGCTCTTGATGGCGCCGAGGCGGTCGAAGCCATGCATGACGGTCCGATAGGCGCAGGCCGAGGCCGCGGCGGACGCCGATGAGACGCTGTCCGGGACTTTGATGATGAGACACGGGGGTGGAACGTACATATACTCGGCACAGCTTCCCAAAAGGTACGGCGGCCGATCGCTGCGGTTGTGCCCCCACGAGGCGCGCCCCCGACAGATGCAGGGCTGAAGGGCCACGGAGCAGTAGTAGCAGGAGCCGCAAGCGACGTAGCTCCACACGATGCGATCGCCCCGCTTTACGGGATTCCCCAGAATATCGGTCCGCTCGCCCGCAATCTCTTCGACATAGCCGCACGGCTCGTGCCCGGTGATGATAGGCAAACTGTCGTGTCCTTCCAGCGGTCCGTGCCACCGATGCACGTCCGTGCCGCACAGCGTCGAAGCCGCAATCTTTACGAGAAGCGACCCGGGGTCCAGCTGAGGGATCGGTATCCGGCGTATTTCAAGGGGCTGATCGTGAGCGGTGATGACAGCAGCTCGACAGTCCTTCATTCACAATCCACCTTCGTCGGCCCTTTGAATCGAGCCAAAGGCAACGGCTTTCGACGCCTGACCGAACCTGGATCGAAGGGATACGCACCCAGAGAGGTTCCGGCGCCCGGGTTGCGCGCCTACGATCTCTCGCGGTCTTCCAGTTGGATTACATATGTAATTCTTCAGTAAGTCTCTCGTCTGGGTTCTGTGCTCGGGGACTTCTGCGCCAAGAAATCAGGAAAATCGGCCAGAAATACTTTGGCGACCTTCTCCTGAACTTCTGCCGATAGTGAAATGATCTTGACCCCGTCCTCTTGGACCTATACATCCAAAGCCCTTTACATCTGTTCCTTGTCCCTTTGGAACGCCATGCTCTCAATCGCTCTGGATATATCGTTTAGAAGCGCCTTCGTTTCCTCATGAATGCGATCCCACGCTCGTGTAGACATATGAATGTGTCCCTCTCCGAAGCAACAGCTCGATTCTGCGACGTATTGATATATGGCGTTTCTAAAATCCGATCGCATCTACAGGACTGCGAATGGATCCCCCGGCCGTTTCCTGCGTGCGTCCGGCCCTCCTCGGTGGAGCAAGGCGAGGCTACGCGGGGGCGCCGTCGGAAGTCAAGACGGCAGTTTGAAGTGATCCGCTGAACGGGGCGCGATCCCGGTCCCGCCGTCGGCACCGCCATCCTCCAAGTGGCCTCGGTGTCTTCGGGCGCGACCTTCCGTCCGCGGCAGAGAGCCGAACGGGTGATTTCGAACGATGTATGTTTTTCCCGGGGGATGAGGAAGACACGCAAGCCTTTCGTGGCCAGGCGGTCCCCCCTCCCTCGGATGGGGTCGCGGGTCCGAAGTGGAAGGTTGGGACGCGGTAGCGCAGGTAGCTCCGCAGTTTGAGATTACTTTCGCAACCGGCAGAACGCACACTCTGCCTGGGCCGCGACAGCCACGTCTCGATATCCTAGGCCTCGTCTACCATGTCCTGGCGCGGGATCGACCGAGGGAGATCTTCCGCGATGATCGCGATCGGGAAGGCTTTCTGGGGCGACTGAGCGAGCTGCTGGGGCAGACAAGGACTCGGCTCTTCGCCTGGTTCCTGCTCTCCAATCACATCCACCTTCTCGTTCGCCGTGGCGATCAACCGCTCTCCCTGCTCATGCGCCGACTCATGACGGGACACGCGGTGCGCTTCGACCTTCGCCATGGGAGATCCGGCCATCTCTTCCGCAACCGGGATAAGAGCATCGTGGTCGAAAAACAGTATATCGTTTGGAATTTCTATCAACATGCCGGACGAATCCGGGAGACGTCGCGACCGAAAGCGCGCGAAGGATTCGCCGGCCTTCCCAATTGCTGCCCTGGCATGTGCTGCTCAGCTCTCCCACCGTCGCTTTTCAGCTGGAGATCAGAAATCCCCTTGACAGGGTTCCCACGGACTTCTACTGTAGCTAAAACGGCGATTTGAAAATAACCTGTCTCGGAGCCGCGTGCTCGACTCCTTGCCGCAGGTAAAACGCGGCCTCGTCGAGTGGCTGGGCCAGGGGAAATCAGGCGAAAGTCCATCTGAATTTCATGAATGGACGGAGTTCATGAATCACCAAGTGTTCGGTTTCTCGAAATGGCTCGTTCCCGTGGACGCTGCCGCCCTCGCGGGGGAAGTGGGGGCACCCCGCCCCGGTGAGGTTCTCCGGGCCCCCTGCGCGCCAGACAGGTCGAAAGCAACTACCTATCAGCGATCATGAATGGCAACGGCTGAGATCGAACTCGATGCCGGAGCGAGCGCACACCCCTCGACGCTCGCTCGGTTCTATCGAGAGCATGAACGGTCGATCATCGGCGGCGGCACGCTTCTGGCCGTGTTGCTGATCTGGGAAGGCGTGGCGCGCAGCGGCCTGGTCGATCCCTTGTTCCTCTCCTCGCCGATCCAGATCGTCAAGGCGGGCATCGACCTGTTCGAAGGCGGCGAAATCTGGACCCATATCCAGGTTAGCGGATCGGAATTCTTACTCGGCTACGCGCTCTCGGTCGCCATCGGGATCCCGCTCGGCCTCGCCACCGGCTGGTATCGGCGGCTGTCCTATCTGCTCGGGCCGTTCATCGATGCGCTCAATGCCGTACCGCGGCTTACCTTGATGCCGATCATCGTGATCTGGTTCGGTATTGGCATCTGGTCCAAAGCGGTCGTTGCCTTTCTCGGCGCCGTGCTGCCGATCCTCATCGCCACCAATTCCGGCGTACGCACCAGTGAGGCTCGCTATTTGCAGGTGGCGCGCAGCTTCAGCGCCTCGGAGCTGAAGATCTTCACCAGCATTATCCTTCCCGGCACCGTTCCCTTCATCTTCACAGGCCTCAAATACGGCATCGGGCGGGCGCTGCTCGGCGTGGTGGTCGGCGAGCTTTATGCCGCGACCGCCGGCCTCGGCTACATGATCGGGGAGGCCGGTGACACGTTCCAAACCAGCGTAGTATTCTTCGGCGTGCTGATCTTCACCGCGACCGGCCTCGTCAGCGTCGGCGTGCTCGATGCGCTCGAGCGGCGGTTCGAGACGTGGCGGCCCAAGGCCGGAGCTGCGTCATGAGCACGCAGACGGTGATCGGCGAGGGGCATGTGGAGCGGCCGCCGCCGCTCGTCCGCTGGTATGCCGAGCACAGGCGCGCTGTGTTCGGCACCCTGGTGGCCATCCTGTTCCTCCTGTTCTGGGAGGGCCTGTCGCGCGGCTGGTGGGCGGATGCCTTGCGCCCTCTGATCGGTCACGCGGCCGACCCGCTGCTGGTGCCGCCGATCTTCATTTCCTCCCCCAGCCGGATCGCGGCGGAAGCCTGGCGCATGTTCGTGGTCACGAGGGAAATCTGGAGCGATTTGCGCTTCAGTGCCATGGAATATGCGCTCGGCCTCGGGGCTGCAATCGCCGTCGGCATGCCGCTCGGGCTCGCCTCCGGCTGGTATCGGCGGCTGTCCTATGCGGTCGGGCCGTTCCTCGCCGGCTTCAATGCCACCCCGCAGGTCGCCCTCTTGCCGCTCATCATCATCTGGGTCGGGTTCGGCCTTGCCGCCAAGATCCTGATCATCTTTGCGCTTGCCGTGCTGCCGATCGCGATCAGCGCGCAATCGGCGGTGCGCACGACCGATGCGCGGCTCCTCAAAGTCGCGCACAGCTTCGGCGCCGGCGAGTGGCACCTGTTCCGCACCATCATCCTGCCGAGCGCGGTGCCCTTCCTGCTCGCCGGGCTGCGGCTCGCCGTTGGCCGCGCCATGATCGGCATCGTGGTCGGAGAAATCTTCGGCTCGGCGGTCGGCGTCGGCGCCATGATCAACCGCTCCGGCTCGCGCTTCGAGACCGACAAGGTCTTCGTCGGGGTTCTGGTCATCGCCGCCGCCGGCATGCTGCTCGCCGAGCTGGTCCACCAGATTGAGCGCCGCGTCGAAGCCTGGCGGCCCTCGGTGTAGGCGCGGGTGACGACATGGCCGTGAAGCTCGAAGCGCGCGACATCCGCCTGGAATATTACCAGCCCCGCACGGATACCCGGCTGGTCGCGCTCGACGGCGTCAATCTCACCGTTATGGACGGCGAATTCGTCTCCATCGTCGGCCCTTCCGGTTGCGGTAAGACGACTTTTCTCTCGGTAGTCGATGGATTGATCGCGGCGACCAATGGCCGCGTGATGGTCAACGGCAGGGTCGTCAGCCGGCCGGGGCCCGACCGGGCGGTGGTGTTCCAGGATGCCTCGCTGCTGCCGTGGCGGACGGTGGAGCGTAATGTCGTCTATGGGTTGGAATGCCTCGGCATCGCCGACGCGGAGGCCAAGGCGCGGGCACGCAAATTCATCGACATGGTCGGCCTGTCCGGCTTCGAGCATCACTATCCGCACGAACTCTCGGGCGGCATGCAGCAGCGCGTCAATCTCGCCCGCGCGCTGGTCATGGACCCGGAAGTGCTGCTGATGGACGAGCCTTTCGCCGCGCTCGATGCGCAGACGCGCGAAGGGATGCAGGAAGAGCTGCTGCGCATCTGGCTGCAGGCGAAGAAGACGGTACTGTTCATCACCCATCAGATCGACGAGGCGATCTATCTGTCCGATCGCGTGGTCGTCTTTTCCGGCCGGCCAGGACGCGTTAAGGAGATCATCGAGGTCGGGATGGAGCGTCCGCGCCGCCTGACGGTGAAGCGCGAGGCGCGTTTCCATGCTATCGAGGACCGCATCTGGGGCCTGATCGAGGAAGACCTAAAGAGCCGCATCGCCGGCGACCGCCCACCGGATACTCCCCGAGATTGACACACAAGGAGGAAAGACCATGCCGATGACGATCCGTCTCCGTTCACTGAAGGCCGCAATTTCCGCGTCGATCCTGGCCCTGCCGCTCGCCGTCGCGCCGGCTTCGCCGTCGAGTGCGGCCGATCTGATCCCTTTCAAGATCGGCATTTCCGCGCCGGTGGTGACCGTCCTGCCGGTATGGCTGGCGCAGAGCCAGGGTTTCTACGAGAAGGAAGGGCTCAAAGTCGACGTGATCAACATGGAAGGCGGCAGTAAGGGCATCCAGGTTCTGCTGTCGGGCAACATCCAGGGCATGCATGTTGGCGTTGCCCCGATCGTGCTCGCCAACAAGGCCGGCGCCGAGCTGCGCGCCATCACTTCGACCATCAACACCATTCCCTTCACCATCTTCACCACGCCGGACATCAAGAGCCCGAAGGACTTGAAGGGCAAGAATATCGGCATCAGCAGCTTCGGCGCCGAGACCGACATCGCCGTCACCCTAATGCTGCAGAAGTTCGGGCTTTCTCGCAGCGACGTGACCATCTCGCAGCTCGGCGGCAGCGGAAAGCGGCTCGCAGCGCTGCTCGCCGGGCGCGTCGATGCCGTGCCGCTGATCGAGCCGACCATCACGATCGCCAAGGAGAAGGGTTTCAATCCGCTGATGGACCTGGAGGCGGCGAAGACGCCCTGGATCTTTGACTCCGTCGTCGTTACCCGGACCTATCTGCGCGAGCACGCCGACATCCTCACCCGTTTCGTCAGAGCCTATGTGCGCGCGGCCTATCTCGCGCTGTCCGACGAGAAGGCGGCCAAGGCGGAAATGATCAAGCGGTTCAAGAATGAGGACCCCGCGGTGATCGACGCCACCTATGCCGACTTCAAGCGCACCATGCCGCGTGACGCAGCGCCCTCGATCGAAGGCGCCGAGAACGTGATCGCCCAGCTGCAGGGCGCCAAGTTCGAGATCGGCAGTACCGATCCGAACGACTATCTCGACTTCAGCATCATCGACAGGCTGAAGAAGGACGGGTATTTCGCGCAGATGGAAAAGGAATATCCGATCAAGTGAGCGCATGACCGAAGCACTGCGTGTCGTTCCCGCGCGGGCGGGAATCCATAGCCACGGACCGCGCGGATACGGAGTGTGCGTCCCCCCTCGCGCGGGGACCATACCGCGATGGAATTGCCGCGCGGCTTGTCATCCCTGGAGTCCGCCTTGAACGCCATCGATCTCGAAGTGATCTATCAGTCGACGCTGCAGATTGCGCGCGAGCTGACGCTCAACATGCTGCGCACCGGCTACTCGACCATCATCAAGGAGAGCCAGGACTTCACCTTCGCCATCTTCGACGCCGACGGGCGGATGGTGGCGCAGGGGATGCCCCAGCCGCTCCATATCGGCCCGATCACCGCGCAGGTGCGGGAAGTGCGCCGCTCTTTCGCCGGGCGGATTGAGCCGGGCGATGCCTTCATCGTGAACCACCCCTATCGCGCCTGTCAGAACCATGCGACCGACATCACCATCGTCACTCCGATGTTCGCCGGCGAGCGCATCGTCGGCTTCATCGGCAATACCGCGCACAAGCCCGATATCGGCGGCAAGGTGCCGGGCACCAACAGCGGCGATGCCACCGACCTGTTCCAGGAAGGACTGCTGATCCCGCCGCTGAAGATTTTGCGGCGCGGCGAATTGAACGCCGATCTGCAGGAGATGATCTCGGCCAATACCCGCATCCCCGACGTGACGTGGGGCGACATCAATGCGCAAGTCAATACCAATACCTACGGTTTGCAGAAATTCGCCGACCTGTTCGGCAAATACGGTACCGACAAGGTGCTCGCCTGCTGGCAGCGCTGGATGGACATTTGCGAGAGCGAATTGCGCAAGGAGATCGCCAAGGCCCCGGACGGTATCTACGGGCCGGAGACGGACTATCTCGACGACGATGGCGTGGACCTCGACAAGCCGTATCGCATCACCGCTTCGCTTGAGGTGAAGGGCGACACGCTGCACTTCATCCTCGATAGCGATCCCCAGGCGCGTGGGCCGATCAACCTGCGCCCCTGCGTGTCGCGCAACTTCATCGAATGCCTGGTGAAGATGATCTTCATCCCGCAATTGCCGGTGAATGATGGCTTGTCGCGGCCGGTGCAGGTGTCGTATCCGCCGGAGGGCTCGGTGCTCAATCCGCGTTTTCCCGCAGCTGTGAACATGTATGTGCGGCCGAGCCAAGTCACGACCTCGGCGGTCATGCGCGCGCTCGCCAAGGCGGTGCCCGGCCGCGTGCCGGCGCCGGGCAGTGCGGCTGGCGGGTCGATCCAGAGCTCGGGGCGGCATCCGCAATCGGGCCGTTGGTATTCGCAATACGAAATCCTCAACGGCGGCTCGGGCGCGCGGCCGGACGGCGACGGCGTCAGCGCCATGGACGAATTGGTGATGAACGTCATGAACACGCCGGTCGAGGCGGTGGAGACCGAGTTCCCCGTGCGGGTCGAGCGCTACGAACTGGCGCGCGATTCCGGCGGGGTCGGGACATTCCGCGGCGGCCTCGGCGTGCGCCGCGAATGGCGCATTCTCGCCGACGAGGCGATCTTCAACCTGCGCACCGACCGCTTCAAATTCTCGTCGCCCGGCCTGTTCGACGCCAAGCCGGCGCGTCCTTCGAGCGCCACGCTCAATCCCGGGACGCCGAGCGAGCGCGCGCTCACCTCCAAGGTCGCGGGCATCCGCCTGAAGAAGGGCGACGTGTTCGCCTTCGAACTGGGCGGCGGGGGAGGGTGGGGCGATCCAAAGAAGCGCGAGCCCGAGCGCGTGCGCCAGGACGTCGTGCGCGGCTATGTCTCGCGCGAGGCGGCGGCGGCCGACTATGGCGTGGCGCTCGACGACAGCCTCGGCATCGACGCTGACGCCACGGCGCGGCTGCGCAGCGGACAAAGCGCATGAGCCTGCGCGTCGGGATCGATGTCGGCGGCACGTTCACCGACGTGACCGCCTTCGACGAGGAGGGCGGAGAGGTTTCCGTCCGCAAATATCTGTCCAATCCCGCCGCGCCCGCGCGCGTGATGGAAACGATCACGCAAGACCTGGTCGAGGCCTACGGCGCGGAGGCGGTGTCGCTGATCCTGCATGGCTCGACCGCGGCGCTCAATACGCTCCTGGAAGGCAAAGGGGTGCGCGTCGGCCTCCTCACCACCCGCGGCTTTCGCGACGTCTACGAGATCGGCCGGCAATGGCGCGGCGACGAGGTGTTCAACATTTTCGCTCCCGCGCCGCAAATGCTGCTCACCCGCGACCGCATCCACGAGGTCGGCGGCCGCCTCGATCCGCGCGGCGAGGTGATCGAGCCGCTCGATGCCGGTGATGTCGAGACCGCAGTGCGCAAACTGCTCGCGGACCGCGTCGAGGCGGTCGCGATCTGCTTCCTGTTCTCCTACGCCGACCCGACGCAGGAGCTGACGGCGGCCGAGATTGTGCGCAGACTCGCGCCTGACCTCTATGTCTCGCTGTCCTGCGAGGTCAATCCGGAATGGCGCGAATACGAGCGCACCGCGTCCACCGTCGCCAATGCCTATATCGGCCCGCCGGTGTCGCGCTATCTGCACGAACTGGAGGCGCTGTCGACCGCGCGCTGTCCGCGCGCGCGGGTGCTGATGATGAAGTCGGACGGCGGCGCGGCGAGCGCCGACATGCTCTCGAGGACCCCGATCCAGACGGTGATGTCCGGGCCGGTCGCCGGCGTCATCGGCGCGCGCAATCTGGGCGACATCAAAGGTATCGAAAATCTGCTCACCTTCGATACCGGCGGCACCTCGTCCGACATGGCGGTGCTGCCCGGGCCGCCGCTGTACCGCTCGGAGGTGACGGTCGGGCGCCATCCCTTGCGCACGCACACCGTCGACATCGAGACGATCGGCGCAGGCGGCGGCAGCATCGCCTCGGTCCAGCTCGGCGGCGTGCTCAAGGTCGGGCCGCAGAGCGCGGGCGCCGAGCCCGGTCCTGCCTGCTACGACCGCGGCGGCACGGAGGCCACGCTTACCGATGCCCTGGTGGTGCTCGGCCATCTCAATCCGGCTGCGCTGCTCGACGGCAAGATGCCGATTTCCAGCGCCAAGGCCCAAGCCGCCGTCACCGCGCATGTCGCGGCGCCGCTGGGCATGTCTGCGGTCGAGGCGGCGTGGGGCGTGCTCAGCGTGCTCGCCACCAATGTGATGGTGGCGATGCGCACCATCACCGTCGAGCGTGGCTACGACCCGCGCGAATTCACCCTGGTTCCGTTCGGTGGCATGGGGCCGACCATCGCCGGCCGCATTGCCGGGGAGCTCGGCATCGGCCGCATCCTGGTGCCGCGCGACCCCGGCGCCTTCAGCGCCTATGGCATGCTGGTGACCGACGTGCACCAGACGCGCAGCTTCACGAAGGTGACGTCGCTCGACCAGGTTTCCGCCGAGGAGCTCGACCGTATCTTCCAGGGACTGGAAGACGAGGCACTGGCCGGCCTGATGCGCGAACAGTTTCCGCGCGAGCGTCTGCGCGCGGAGCGCTCGGCCGGCATGCGCTATCGCGGGCAATCCTACGAGGTGAGCGTGCCGGTCGCCTCGTTACGCGGTCCGGCGGACATCGCCGAGCTGAGGCAGCGTTTCCACGACGCGCATCACCGGCGATACGGCCATATGGCGCAGAACGAAGCGATCGAGATCGTGAATTTCCAGGTCACCGGCATCGGGATGATCCCGATGCCGGTCCTGCCGACGCATCCCAAGGTTACGGCAGCGCGGCCGGAGCCGCGCGACCTCCGTCCCGTCCATTTCGACGCCGCGGCGACAACCGCCACACCGGTCTTCCATCGCAGCCGCCTGCAGCCTGGCCACGTCATCGAAGGCCCGGCGATCATCGAAGAGGAGACCTCGACCACGGTCCTCTATCCGGGACAGAGATTGGAAGTCGACGAGCGCCTCAATTTGGATATTGCGGTGAATGACGGTCAGGTTCCGCCGCCCGGCGTCGGGTAGCTCGCCAGCAGCCCGTCCACCAGGTCCTTGCTCTTCACCCAGTCGCAAGTGCGGCAGGAATGGGCGCCGGTGACGAAGGATGCGCCGGCACAGAACATTTCGTACTGCACGTGACGAGGGCATGCGGTCACACCTACAAATTTGACGCTGTTTCATGACGCGCCATCGCAGTGTGCATGTCAAAAGTGTAGGTGCGACCCCAGGTCCATCGGCCTGTTCGAGCAATCCGCCGACCAAGTCAGCGAGAGGTGCAACGACGCCTCGGAAACCTGCCTGTGGCGTGGGTTTCACGTGTATGTGATCGATGGAACGAAGGTCACCCTGCCGTCCAGCGACGCCTTGGTGGATTTCTTTGGCGTTGGGTTCTGGCTGACCTGCCAATGCGACTCGGAGTCGACACAAAACCGGGGTATCCGGAAGTATGCCGAA
>DKBC01000253.1 GCA_002451065.1 Betaproteobacteria bacterium UBA6910 | reverse complement strand
GAAGTGCTGGAACACCATGCCGACTTTGGCGCGCAGCTTGGGAAGATCAGTCTTGGGGTCGTGCACCGGTATCCCGTTGACCACGATCTCGCCTTCCTGGAAGGGCTCGAGGGCGTTGACGGTCTTTATCAGCGTCGACTTTCCGGAGCCCGACGGACCGCACACCACCACCACCTCGCCCTTGCGGATCTGGGTGGAGCAGTTCTTCAGGACCTGGAAGCTGCCATACCATTTGCTCACGTTGCGGATGTCGATCATGGGATTATCCATGGTGGCCTCTCAGCGGATTACGGCGACTTTTATCTGCAGCTGCTTGACGAAGTACGACAGCGTGAAGGAGATGAAAAAGTAGGCGACGGCGACGAAAGTGTACATCTCCACCAGGCGGCCGTCGCGCTGCCCGATCTTGGCGGCTGCGCCCAGGAAATCCGTTGCCGAGATCACATACACCAGCGAGGTGTCCTGGAACAGGATGATGGTCTGGGTCAGCAATACCGGCAGCATGTTGCGGAACGCCTGGGGCAGAATCACCAGGCGCATCGCCTGGCCGTAGGTAAGGCCCAGCGCGTAGGCGGCACCGACCTGCCCCTTGGAAATGGACTGTATCCCCGCGCGCACGATCTCCGCGAAGTAGGCCGCTTCGAACAGGATGAAGGTGATGATGGCGGTGCGCTCGGCGCCCACCTGGGGCGGACGATCGGCGCCGGTAATCGCTTGCAGGATCAGGGGCACCAGGAAGAAGAACCAGAACAGCACCAGCACCAGGGGAATCGACCGCATCAGGTTCACATAGCCGGCCGCGGTGAGATAGAGGGGCTTGATCGAGGACAGCCGGGCCAGCGCCAGGAAGGTGCCGAAAACCATGCCGCCCAGGGCCGCGATGCCGGTGAGCTGCACCGTGTACTGGAAGCCTTTCCAGAGATAGGGTAGGGAGCGCTGGATGACGTCGAAATCGAAGTCCATTGCCAGCCCCCTACTTTGCGCCGCCGGCGATGTAGCCGGGCACCGCCACCCGGCGCTCGACGTGGGCCATCACCCGGTTTGCGGTCATGGCGATCGCTATGTAAATGAGAGTGGCTGCCGAAAAAGCCTCGAAAAAGTTGAAGGTGTATTCACCCATCTCCCGCGCCCGGAAGGTGAGCTCGGCGAGGCCGATGGTGAGCGCCACCGACGAGTTCTTGATCAGGTTCATGGTCTCGCTGGTGAGCGGCGGAATGATGATGCGGAAGGCCATGGGCAGCAGCACGAAGCGGTAGGTCTGGGTGGTGGTCAGGCCCACCGCCATGCCGGCGGCACGCTGGCCCCGGGGCAGGGACTGGATGCCGGCGCGCACCTGCTCCGCCACCCGGGCGGAGGTGAAGAGCCCTAGCCCGATCACCGCCATCAGGAACTGCA
This sequence comes from Betaproteobacteria bacterium UBA6910, assembly GCA_002451065.1. Classification (GTDB taxonomy): domain Bacteria; phylum Pseudomonadota; class Gammaproteobacteria; order Burkholderiales; family UBA6910; genus UBA6910. Next base: position 6,017 of record DKBC01000253.1, on the reverse strand, counting down.
CATGGCTGGGCTCCGCCTGCACCACCCACGCCTTGAGGGGCGCGGACACCTCCGGCACCACGAAGTACCAGAGGAAGATCTGGACCAGCAGTGGGATGTTGCGAAAGAACTCGACCCAGGCATTGCCGAGAGCGACCAGCGGCCGGCTCTGGGTGGTGCGGATGGTGCCGATCACCGACCCGATCACCAGGGCGATGATCCAGGCCAACGCCGATACCGCCAGAGTCCAGCCGACCCCCTCGAGCAATATCTCCCAGTAGGTAGCCTCGCCCCCCGGGAGCTCCTCGAAAAAAACGCCCCAGTTCCAGTTGTAATTCATGTGATGTCGGCTCCCCCGCCGCCTATGGCCACGATTCTCGAATCAAGCGCCAAGGCTACGCCACTATAACCCGAAGGCCGCCCAAGAACGAGCGGGCCGGAAGCACTTGCGCGCTTCCGGCCCGTTACCTCCGTCGTTGCGCGGCGCTGCTGCCCGCTACTGGACGCCCTTGTCGTTGGGATTGGCGAAAGCGTCCTTGATCGCCGCCGTCGCCGGAAAGTTGAGGTTGATGTTCTTGGGAGGGACCGGGCTCGTGAACCACTTGGCGTAGATCTTTTCGATCTCTCCCGACTTCATCACGTCGCCGATGGTCTTGTCCACCAGGGCCTTGAACTGCGGGTCGTCCTTGCGCAGCATCATGCTGTAGGGCTCCTGGCGCAGGGACTCGGAGATGATGACATAGTCGCCGGGATTGCCGGAGTTGGCGATCTGGCCGGCCAGCAGGATGTCATCCATGATGAAGGCCGAGGAGCGATCCTGAGAGAGCAACAGGAAAGATTCGGCATGATCCTTGCCGTAGATCTCCTTCACGTCAACGCTCTTGGTCTTCTCGTATTGCTTGAGCAGGGGCACGGACGTGGTGCCGGAGGTGGTGGAAATGGTCTTGCCGTTGAGGTCCGCCAGGGTCTTGATGCCGGAATTCTTCTTCACCGCGGCCGTGACATTGATCACAAAATAGGTGGGTCCGAAGGCCACCTGCTCCTGGCGCTTCACCGAGTTGGTGGTTGAACCGCACTCCAGGTCAATGGTGCCGTTCTGCATCAGGGGGATGCGGTTGGCGGATGTCACCGGCTGCAGGTTCACCTTGAGGTTCGGCATGTTCAGCTTTGTCTTCACGGCGTCCACGATTCTCAGGCACAGGTCCATGGCGTAGCCAACGGGCTGCTGTTTGTCGTCGAGATAGGAGAACGGAATGGAAGACTCCCGGTGGCCGATGGTGATGGTTCCAGTCTCCTTCACCTTCTTCAGGGTGCCGGTCAACTCCTCGGCCAGGGCGCCGGTCGAGATCAGGGTAAGCCCGATTAGGGCAGGAAGGAGGCGGGAAAGGCGCGACATAGGCAGTGACTCCGTTTCTGGTAAGCAACTGAAGATTCTTGGCCCGACAAAAGCCGAGCGCGGCAGAGGGAAAGCAATCTAGCCCAATGCTATGGCTTTGTCCAGCGCGCGGGGCTGTGGTTCCGCGGTCCTACAGCGAGCGTTCGGCCGCCGCGGGCAGGTTGTCTAGCCGCGCCATTTCGCCCTGGGCGAAGAGCCGCGGATTTTGGAGGAAGTCGAGCAGCATGGCACCGGCGTCGAATCCCCAGAACACCTCGCCCCGGGCCACGAACGAGGGAACCCCGAACACTCCCGCCGCCACCGCCTCCTCGCCATTGCGCCGCAGCGCTTCCTTGACTGTCGGGTCGGCGGCCAGGGCGTCCGCGTCCCGCAGCCCCAGGCGGCGGCCCAGTTCGGCCCACTCGGCTTCGTCCTGAACCAGGCGTCCCTCGGCCCAGATGAAGCGGAAAATCTCGCGGATCTTGTCCGGGTCGCAGTTCAGGGCAATGGCAAGCCGCAGCGGACGCAGGGAATTGAAGGGATGCCCCGGCGGGAAGCGCAGCTCCACCCCTTGACGGAGCGCGAGCCAGCGGACGTGGCGATAGGTAAAGCGGCGTTTGGGAGCGATTTCCGCCGGCCCTTTGTGGTCCCAGGCCTTGAGCAGCCCCGCGAACAGCACTGGACGCATGCGCACCTTGGCATCCGTCGGCAGCACGGGAAAGCGCTCGCACTGGAGGTAGGAAAACGGCGACACGAAGTCGAAGTACCAGTCCAGGTTCATCACGCCTCCCGCAGGAAGTTCTCAAGGGCCGCGGCCGCCGCCTCCGGCTGATCGTGGTGCAGCATGTGGCCGGCACCGGGAATGACGACTTCGCGCCGGGAAGCGAAACAGGCCTTGCGTTCGGCCCATTGCTCCGGGGTGTCCTTGATCCAGTCCCGGATGTCCGATTCCGCGCCCTCCATCCAGAGCAGCGGTGCGCGGATCGCGCCCCAGCAGGCCAGGGACTCTTCGATGCGATAGAGAACGGGATTCACCAGCCTGTGGGCCGGGTCGCCCAGCAGTTCCACCTCGCCGTCGTCCGTCTCCCGAGCCCAGTGCCGGGCAATAAACAGGGCGCGCTCTGGGCTGAGGCGATGGTTATGCTTGTGAAGCCGCCTGGCCAGCGCCTCGAAGGTCGGGTACCGCTTTCGCTCCGGCGAGGCCCGCAGTTCCGCGAGCCACTGGGCATAGCGCGCCGGGGCCTGCGCCGGGTCCGTGCGCGGAATCCCGAATCCCTCCAGGGTGGCCAGCTTGCGCACCCGGTCCGGGCGCACGCCGGCATAGATGCAGGCGACGTTGCCGCCCAGGCTGTGCCCGACCAGGGACACGGGCTCGCCCGGGCTGAGTTGCTCCAGCAGCGCATCCAGGTCCGCCACGTAGTCGGGGAACCAGTAGGCGCCCGGGTTGCGGCCGGAGAGGCCGAAGCCGCGCCAGTCAGGGGCGATGACGCTCCAGCGTTGGGTCATCGCGTCCACCATGAACTGGAACGAGGCGGATGCGTCCATCCAGCCATGAAGCATGACCACCCGGGGCGCGCCGGCGTCGCCCCAGCTGCGCAGGTGGCAGCGAATGCCCCGGACATCGAGGAAGCGGGACGTGCAGGGCGTCATGGGTGAGGCAAGGGATCTGCTAGACTTTGGCCCACTGTATCGCCGCATCGAGAGTGAGGCAACCGATGGGATCCTGGCGTAGCGCGCTGGTGATGGTCTTGCTGCCTATACTGTTCGGGCCGCGATCCGGGGCGGCCGGCGCCGACGCCTGCGCCGAGTTTTCCCGGGGTCTGCTGTGGCGCGTCGAGCGCCCGGGAAGCGCTCCCAGTCACGTATTCGGCACCATACACTTCGCCGACCCCCGAGTGACGCGGCTGCCTCCGATGGTGCAGGAGGCTCTGGGCGGGTCCGCATCGTTCACCATGGAGATCAGCCTCGACGATACGGCGCGCCGGGTGTTCGCCGACGCCATGTTCCTGGAAGGCGGTCGCCGCCTCGACGTTCTGGTGGACGCTGCGACCTTCGAGCAGGCGGTACGCCGCATGGGGGCCGCCGGATACCCGCCGGAGGTCACTTCCCAGCTCAAACCCTGGGCGGTGCTGATCAATCTGGTGGTGCCGGAGGCCAAGGACGGGGTGATTCTCGACAACGAACTGCTCCACCAGGCGATGCTCCAGCGCAAGACGGTGTACCAGCTGGAAACGGTGGACGAGCAGATCGCCGTGTTCGACGACATCCCCATGGAGACCCAGCTGGCCCTGCTGCAGGACACGCTGCGTCGCTTTGACCAGATGGCGGGGACGATCGGCAAGACCATTGAGGCCTATCTCGCCGCCGATCTCGGCGGCATCTGGCGCATCAATACGGCGCTCATGGAAGGTGCCGGTGCGGCGGCGTCCCATCACGCGTACTTCATCAGGCGCGTGATTCATGGGCGCAGCATCATCATGGCTCATCGCATGCAGGCGCGGCTGAGGGAGGGCAACGCCTTCTTTGCCGTGGGGGCCATGCACCTGTACGGGGAGCACGGCATTCTCAGCCTTTTGAAGCAGGAAGGGTTCGCGGTCACCCGCGTCTATTGACGGAATTTATGGGCTGCCGCGGGAGCCCCGGCGCGCCAGCGCGACGCCGGCCAGCACCGCGGCGCCCCCCGCGGCCTGAAGTGGCGCGACCGGTTCCGCCAACAGTGCCCAGGCCAGCAGGCTTGCCGCCACGGGTTGCACCAGCAGCGCCACCGAGGAGAACGATGCCGGCAGATGGGCCATGGCCCAGGCGATGAGGCTCTGCCCGGCCACGTGGGGCACGACCGCGAGAGCGAGGAGGGTGGCCCAGCCTCCCGCCGAGTGCGGGAGCATCTGTTCCCCCGAGAGCAGCATGGCCGGCAGCAGTGCCACCGCAGTCACCGTGCTGCTCCAGGCCATGATGGTCACCGTGTCGCAACGGGCCCGCAGGCGCTTGATGACAAGAAGATATCCCGCGTAGCTCACCGCCGCGAGAAGGGCCAGGGCGTCGCCGGCCAGGCTGTCCGCGCTGGGCGCGAAGTGGCCGCGGCTCAGCAGCCAGGCGCCCGCGAGCGCGGTCGCCATACCCGCCATGAACAATCCGGTGACCCGCTCCCGCAGCAACAGCCAGCCCCCGAGGGTCACGAATATCGGCGCCATGTTGACCAGGAAGGTGGAGTTGGCCACCGAGGTCAGCTTGATCGAGATGTGCCAGATGCCCAGGTCTCCGGCGAAGAAGAGTCCGGCGCCAAGCAGGAGCCAGAAGTGTCCCGACGAGGGGCACGCGCCTGCACGCGACACCCGAGCCTGGAGCAGCCAGAGCGGGGCAAGGGCGAGGGCGACGCGCCAGAACGCGGTGGCAACGGGTCCGGTTTCCGCGACCCGCACCAGGATGGGCGCAAACGCGATGGCGACCGCCCCCAGCGCCAGCGCAAGGACGGCGTAGGGGTTGGGGGAAGGAGACAGGGGCGCTTGGGCCAAGGGCTTTCGGTGTGCGCGGCCGATGCTGGCGGCGAAGTATAGCCGAGTGAATCGCCAACGGGCCGAGGCCGCAATAAAATGGGGTGCTAAAATTGCAGTGTTTCCCCGTTCGCCGCCCCATGCCTCAACCCGGATTTGTCCATCTCCGCCTGCACAGCGAGTACTCCATTGCAGATGGGGCGGTGCGGCTCAAGGACGCCGCCGCCGCCGCGGCGCGGGACGGAATGCCGGCGCTGGCGCTGACCGACCTGGGGAATCTGTTTGGCTCGGTGAAATTCTACGAGGCGGCGAGGAAGAAGGGCGTAAAGCCCATCATTGGCTGCGACGTGTGGGTGACCAATGATGCCGGCCGCGACAAGCCCCACCGCCTGCTGCTCCTGTGCCAGTCGCAATCCGGATACCTGCGCCTTTGCCGATTGCTGTCGGACGCCTATCGCGGAAACCAGCACCGGGGCCGCGCGGAAATGCGCCTGGACTGGTTCGGCGACGCAGGGACCGAAGGATTGATCGCGCTTTCGGGCGCCCATGGCGGAAGCGTGGGAAGCGCGCTGTTGCAAGGAAACGCTGCCCAGGCTCGCGTGAACGCGAGGGTGCTCGCGGACTATTTTACGGATCGCTTCTATCTCGAAGTGCAGCGTGCCGGAGCGCCCCACTGCGAGACGCACCTGCAGCAGGCATTGGATCTCGCCTCCGACATGAACCTGCCGGTGGTGGCGACCCATCCCGTGCAGTTCCTCGCTGCCGAAGATTACCTGGCCCACGAGGCGAGAACCTGCATCTCCGAAGGCTACGCGCTGTCCGACCGGCGGCGCCCCCGCCGTTTCACCGAGCGGCAGTACTTCATGACCCAGGCGGAGATGGGGGAACTGTTCGCGGACCTTCCGGAGGCCCTGACCAACAGCGTGGAAATCGCAAAGCGCTGCAATTTTGGCTTCGAATTGGGCAAGCCCCGGCTTCCCCTGTTTCCCGTCCCCGCGGGGAAGAGCCTTGACGAGTACCTGTTGGAGGAGGCGCAACGCGGGCTCGAGCGCCGGCTCGAGGTGCTGTTCCCGGATCCGGCTGAGCGCGAGGCGGCGCGGCCGCGCTACGAGGAACGGCTGGAATTCGAGGTGAACACCATCGTTCAAATGGGCTTCCCCGGCTACTTCCTG
>DKBC01000301.1:6801-14192 GCA_002451065.1 Betaproteobacteria bacterium UBA6910 | reverse complement strand
GCCGATGCCGCGGCTGCCGCCCGTCACGAGGACCGTCTTGCCGGCCAATCCCGAATCGATACGCATCCCTGATTTATCCCGAAATGGCGAAGCCGCCATCCACGACGAGCGTGTGGCCGTTAATCATGTTCGCCTCCGCGAGGCACAGGAGGTAAACCGCACCCGCCACATCCTCGGGTGTCAGCACCGGACCGGCCGGGGAGCGCTCGCGGAAAGATGCGATGAGCCGGTCGCGGTTGGGGAAAAACTGGAGGCTGTCGGTGTCCACGGCACCGGCGCTGACGGCGTTCACGCGGATGCCCCGGGGTCCGAGTTCCTGGGCAAGCGTGCGGACAAGGGATTCAAGCGCGGCCTTGGACGCGCCAATGAAGCCATAGAGCGGCATGGCGCGGACCGATCCGATGCTCGTCATTGCGATGATTCGCCCCCCGGCCGGCATGATCGGTACCGCGCGCTGCGCCAGCAGGTTAAGGGCAAAGGCATTGGTCTCCATGCACCAGCGCCAATGCTTCAGGGACATCTCCATGGCGGGTTTGAGCACGCCGCTCGCCGCGTTGCTGACCAGGATGTCCAGATGATCAAACGACTTGCGCAGTTCCGCGAACAGCTCATCGACGCTGTCGGGAACACCGACGCTCGCCTTGATGGCCACCGCGCGCCGCCCCATGGCGCGCAACTCGCCGCAGAGGGATTCCGCCTCATCATGACTGTTGTAGTAATTTACCGCGACGTCGCAGCCGGCCAGGGCAAGCCGGCGCGCGATGGCGCGGCCGATGCCGCGCGCCGCGCCCGTAACAAGGGCGGTCTTCCCAGCCAGCGTGTCTGCCATGCTTATGGTTCCCGTATCCGACCCGATCGACTGGTTTGCGGTCGCCAGAAAGCGCGTCGCGCCGACGAGCGTCTCTACGCGTACTGCAAATTCTGCCGGCGGATATTACCACACGGAGGAGGACCGGATCGTGCCGCGCAAGCAGCTTGCCGAGGCGGGCATAGTGCCGCGGCAACTAGACGGCGCGCCTCAGCCGGCTGCCCGGCGGTCCTCCTGAGGATTCCTGCTCAGGGTTGCCTGCAAAACCAGGTAGCCGGCGACCCCGGACAGAATCGAACCGCCAATGATGCCTAGGCGCTCGTCGAAGAGCAGATTCGCGTCCGTCTGTTCGAACGCCAGGGATCCGATGAAAAGGCTCATGGTGAAGCCGACTCCGCAGAGCAGGGCCACGCCATAGAGATGGGGCCAGCGCACCCCCGCCGGGAGGTCGGCGATGCCCGCGCGCACCGCGATCCAGGAGAACAGGAACACTCCCACCTGTTTCCCCAGGAAGAGCCCGGCCGCGATTCCCAGAGGAACCGGGTGCAGCAGGTAGTCAAGGCCGGCGCCGGCGAAGGAAATGCCCGAGTTGGCGAAGGCGAAGACCGGCAGGATACCGAAGGCCACGGCAGTGTGCAGGTCGTGTTCCACTTCCCTCAGCGGGGAGTGGTCAGGGCGCTGCGGATTCCTGATGGGGATGAATAGGGCCAGCACCACCCCGGCCAGGGTCGCGTGCACTCCCGATTTGAGCACGGAGACCCACATGACCAGGCCGATGAGCAGATACGGCGCCAGCTCGCAGACGCCACGCCGGTTCAGGAAGAACAGCAACGGCAGGCAGGCGAGGGCAACCAGCAGGGCCTCCAGCGAAAGGTCGCTGGTGTAGAAAACGGCGATGATGACGATCGCTCCGAGATCGTCGATGATGGCGAGGGAAACCAGAAACACTTTCAGCGCCACCGGCACCCGTTTCCCGAGCAGCGCGAGAATTCCGAGGGCGAAGGCGATGTCGGTGGCCGCGGGTATCGCCCAGCCTTGGATGGCGACGGGGTCGCCCCAGTTGATCCAGGCGTAAATCGCGGCGGGAACCAGCATGCCGCCGACCGCGCCAGCGGCCGGAAGCAGCGCCACCCGCAACTTGGCGAGCTCGCCTTCCAGCAGCTCGCGCTTGAGCTCCAGTCCCACCAGGAAGAAGAACACGGCCATCAGGCCGTCGTTGATCCAAAGCAGGAGCGGCTTCGCTACCTCGAGGGGCCCGACCCGGATTGCCACCGGAAGGTCTATCAGCAGGTCGTAATACGCGCTCAGCGGCGAGTTCGCGACGACCATTGCCAACGCGGCGGCGACAGCGAGGAGGATGCCGGCCGCCGATTCCAGCTTGAGGAAGTCCCGGATAGCGTCAATCACGCAAAATAATCCCTTCGACTATTGGGTGGTTGCGGCCATCTGCCGGCCAAGGCGCATCACCAATTATAATCCGGCCACTTGAGTTTCAGCTTGGCGCCGGATCGGGGATGCAAGGGGGCGGCTGCGGCAGTCCGGGGGAATCACGGTCATCTTTGCCAGGACCTCGCTGATCCGGATCAGCCCGTCATAGTCCCGCGCGAAGCCCTCGAGCTCCTCGCCCAGCGGGTGGCCGCGGAACTCCACATAAACCGGTCGATAGGGCCTGCGGGCGTTCGCTCGATAGAGATCCGAAAGGGGCCCTTCCACCCATTTTGAGGCGCCGACCCAATTGGAACCGGTTGAATGGCAGGGCCGGAAGGCGCGCACTTCCGGGCCCAAAAAATGGAGTCCGCAAAAGATTTTATCGCACTCTCCGGCGTAAGCTGCTGCCGAGAGCCAGAGCGTCAGAGGAAGAAAGGCTGCGGAGCGAATCACGCCCGGTCAGCTCCGGAGTGCGGTACCGCAAAGCGGTCCTTGAGCAACGGCCTTTTCACGTCGAAGCAGAGGAACATGAACCGGTCCTCTTCCCGCCGCACAGGGGAGTGGGTTCGCTCATAGGAGTGTTCCCGGGCGCGCAGGCCTTCCGGCACCAGGGCGTGCCTCCGATGCGGATCGAGGAGCAGGACTTCCCCCAGCCGGTGCCGCCGGGCCGTGGACATGGCGTCCACGATGCCGAGCCGCCCCGGATGCATCACGACGATGACGAATGAGACGCCCGGGTAATTGTGCTTGTCGTCGTGGAGGCTGACGGGCCCGGCTCCGTGAATGCTGAACAAGTCCAGAGGCATGAGCCGCTCGGGCAGGTCAAGCTTTCGTGCCGTCTCGGCGCGAATCGCTTTCACCCAGCCGACCGGAACGTGCTCGTAGAGCGGTTCCAGCTCTCGTGTTTCCTCTGCGGGAAATCGCTCCGGGCACAGTTCGCTGGCGAGGCCGTAGAGGCGGGCGAATCGCTCGTCCCAGCCTTCGATGCGCTGGCCGGGGTCCACCATGGTGAGAAAACGGGTTCGTCCCACTTTGCCTTGTTGAGGATGCCGCAGGCTGACCCGCATTACATCACAGGGCCGCCCTGGCGGCAAAGCACGGCTCTTGGCCGGTTCCCCTGGACGCTGGACACCGCAGACGCGAGGGGACAGAATCGATGGTAGCAAAAGTCATCCAGATCCAACGCGGATGCTCACCACTACCGAACAATCTCCGGGAAATCTCACGCCCGCCCCGGTGCGGCGGGTACCTGTCACGAGCCCTTTCCGCTGGCTGGCTCTGGGTTGGCGTGATTTCATGAGGGTGGGTTTTCCCAGCATCTTGCATGGCGTGGCGGTGGCATTGGGTGGCTGGGTGATCATGCTTTTCCTGTTGCGCTACTGGTACCTCCTTCCCGGCGCGTTCACCGGGTTTCTGCTGGTCGGGCCCATCCTCGCGACCGGGCTCTATGAGATCAGCCGGCGCCAGATACTCGGCGAGCGGCCTACTCTGGAGCATGTCGTCGGCGCGTGGCGCAAGGGAACGAAGCCCCTGGTGTGGCTGGGACTACTGCTGGTGCTGGCTGGAACCCTTTGGGTGCTGGTATCGGCCATCGTGTTCGCGATCTATTCCAAGACCTCGCTGATCACGGCCGAGAGCTTCGTGCGCGAGATCGTGCTCAATCGGGAATCCTACCTGTTCGACGTGTGGCTTCTGCTCGGCGGGGTGGGGGCGGCCCTGGTGTTCGCGGCGACGGCGGTGTCCGCACCGATGCTCCTCGACCGGGACGTGGACATGCTGAGCGCGCTCATCACCAGCGTCCGGGCGGTGGGAGAGAACCCCATCGCCATGGCGCTCTGGGCCGCCATCATCATGGTGGCCACCGTCATATCCATGACAACCCTGATGCTGGGATTTGTGCTGGCGATTCCGGTCATTGGGCACGGCACCTGGCACGCCTACCGCGACCTGGTGGATGCGGAGGGGCTGCCCCCGAGGCAGTAATCCTTTTCGCGATCCGCAACGGCGATCATGTTCGGGTTCACCGAGGAACAGATCTCGGAATTCGGGCTGACCTTCGGCGTCGGCGGCTTCGTCCTGTTCATGGTCTTCATTATCTGGGACCTGGCCCGGAAGTCCGAGGCAGGCCGCCTCGGCACCTTCGTGATGTTCTTCGTCCTGGCTTTCGGCATCCTCGGCTTCGTCATCAAGCAGGTGTTGACCTGGATGCTGGAGAAGTAGCGCGACTCGCCCGGCGCGAGATGCCCACCCCATGCACGCGGGCGCCGTGAACGGACCCGTTCCGGTGCAGCGCCCGCCGACCGTGACCCGGCGCTGGGCCTTGCGACTGCTGGCGCTGTTCGGCTGGAGCGTCGATATTTCCTGGCCGCCCGGCCCCAGGGCCGTGATCGTCGTATACCCGCACACCTCCAACTGGGACTTCATCGTCGGCATCGTGGCCCGGTATGCCGGGGGATTGCCGGTGCACTGGCTGGCGAAGGACACCTTGTTCCGGTGGCCCTTGGGCGGCCTGTTCCGGCGGTGGGGCGGCATCCCCGTCAACCGGCGGCAAAGCACCGGAGCCATCGGCCATCTGCAGGACGATTTCCGGCAACGCCCGTGGATTTGGCTGGCCATCACGCCAGAGGGCACCCGCTCGCGGAGGGAGTACTGGAAATCCGGGTTCTACCACCTGGCCCTCGCCGCCCACGTGCCGGTGGGGCTGGCGTTTATTGACTACCGCCAGAAGCAGGTGGGCCTTTCCCGTTACCTCACGCTTACCGGTGAAGTGCAGCGGGACCTGGATGCCATCCGGGCCGCCTATGAGGGAAAGGTTGGCCTGCACCCGGAGAACGCCGGTCCCATTCGATTTCTGGAGGAACAGGGCCCGGCGGGGTGAGGGCCGGGGGGGGCCGCTGGCCATAGAGGTGGCGTGGATGCGGGCCGCTTTGGTGGCGCCGCGTCTCCGGGCCGGCCCGAGGCACTGTGCAGTATGTACCCCGGCAGGGATTCAGCCTCGTGCCGGCCTGGGCGTGCGCGGCGCGCGGCGGTTGCGCGTGCGGTCAGGTTCAACCAGCGCGTCAAGCCGCAGCCCCTGCGGCGCGGCGGGGCCCATCAGCCCGCGGACCTGGGTCGGCGCGGCGAGTGGGGTATCCAGCGCCTGCAGTTCGATGCGCAGCGACGATCCGTCGCGGCTGGCGCGGCCGGAATGCACTACGGTGCCGGTGGCCCGGGTGCCGAGCAATTGGGCCGTGCCGCCGGGCAACGAGTGACTGAAGATGTACTCGGCCAGGAACCAGCGGGCCAGCGTGGGCGACCACTTCATCAGAACCGCGGCCACCACGGGTCGCGCGAGCGCCTCTGCCGGCGCACCGCCATCGAGGGCCGGGTGCACGAACAGGAGAAACCTGTCCTTGCGGCAGCGGATTTCCACCGGCGCCCGCGCCGACGGCGCCACCGACGTGTCGGCCCCGTCGAGCGCCGGCTTGAGCGCCGCCCACGCCGCCGCCGACAAACGCCTCGCCGGCAGCGTGGCGGCGCGTCTGCGGTCGATCGCGGTGATGCGCGCGCCGCGCGGCAAGGCCAGGCGTTCTCCCTCCAGGCCGTGGCGGTAGGCGATGAGGCTGCGTGCGAAGGCCAGGCTCTTCTGCGCCGCGGCGGGCACCGCGGCGATCCGGCCCAGGCGCGCCAGCGTGGCGGGCGTCCCGCTTCGGCCCAGGGCCTCGATCGCCCGGCGTGCCAACGCGCCGTCCTTCGAGGCGGCCGCCTTCAGCAGCGCATCGACCGAACGCCCGTCGCGCAGGCTGCCGAGAGCGACGGCGGCGATGGTGCGCACCTCGGCCGGACGGCCCGGGTCTGCGACGATGGCTTCCAGAGTCTGGCGCAGTTGCGCCGGACGGCGGCGGATCATCTCCCGCAGCACCACCGGACTGGCCTTCGCGGAGCGTACTGCCCCGGCGAGGCGGCTCGTGCTCAGCAAATGGGCGGCGGCCTCGGGAGGAAGAGGGGCGGGTCGGGTCGTGGGCATGTCAGCGATCCTCGGCGGGGGCGACGGGCGCGGCGGCGTGGGTCATCGCGTCAGCATCCATTGCGTACGGTGCAATGGCCGCGCATCGTGCCCCCCTCGCCGCTGGTGAGGTTGACCGAATTGCGGTTCGAGATCGCGCAGCGCGTCTGTGACATCAGCCGGTTGCGCACCGCCGTGCTGGTGGGGCAGTCGTCGCCGTGGGTGTGACTCAGGCCCAGGTAGTGGCCGATCTCGTGCGCGAAAGTGCGCGCCACGCCGTCCGCGTCGCGGTCGATCCGTCCGCCGACCAGACCATCGTCCTTGTCGTCCTTGTTGCACGCGCCACCCACCGGCGAAAGGCCGATGAAATCCGCGCTGATGGTGCGCACCAGGAACACATCAAGGCCGTTGTTGGGCACGCTCCATGCATCCCAGAGATCCTCGGCCTCGCCTTCGCTGCCGATGTCATCGGCGCCGTCGGCGTCGGCCTGGTCGATGAACCAGTGCAGCACCCGTCCCACCCCGAGGTTGACGGCCCGGTAGATCTGCCGCACCCGCAGGATGGCGAAGTCAATGCGCTCCATGGCCGTGGCCTGGTCGGCCGAGGACATCGCGTCGAACCCGACGCGGATGACGTTCAGATGCACGTGTTTGGCCGCCACGGCCTCGATCTGCTCGCGCATCGACACGCTCGCGTCAATCCCAGTCGGGTCAGGTGGCAGGCGGCCGCGGACGAAGCCGAGCACGTCGCGCATGACGGAGAAGTTGCCGCTCGCGCCGACGCAGGCGGCATGCTGTCGGAAGGTGTTCATGGCTGCTCCGCCCCAGCGCTCATGTGGACGATTCCAGCGCCTCCACGCGCGCGGTGAGCGCGGCCACCTGGGACTGCAGATCGGTGATCAGCTGCAACACGTCCTGCCCCTTCACGAGCAGCCCGTCGGGGGTGCGCACCGTGCCCCGTATGGTCACGCCGCCGGGGTAGTCCTTCGCGTAATTGATCGTGACCCCGTCGCTGGTGTCGTGCATCAGCGCGCGACGTTGCGTCTTGCGGGGGAGGCCGGTGGTCGGCGTGCGGCGCGCGGCATGGTCGAGGTGCAACGTGTGGTGCGTCAGGCGCAGCGAGGTGCCCTGCAGCAAGCTCACGGTGGCGCCGTTGGGCATTTTCACGTC
>DKBC01000301.1:0-6780 GCA_002451065.1 Betaproteobacteria bacterium UBA6910 | reverse complement strand
CCGTCCTGGAAGTCGTGCACGAAGGCGCGGCGTTTGCCGCTGGCGCTGCTGCGTCGGCCGGCGTTGTCCAGCTCGATGTCGAAGCAGGTGACCTTGAGGACGTTGCCTTCTATGTGGACGTTTTCGCCAACGAACTTGATGTCGCTCATGCCTGCGTTCCTCCCTCGTTTCAAACACCACTTTTCGTCAATGGGGTGCCAACTTCAAACACTCACACGGCGTTTCGGAGTCGTGGCGACCGTAACACTGTAGCGGGCGGTGGTCAACGGCCGGAATGTGGTTCATGAAGTCGGGTCGTGGTATGCGGCGGGACTCGCGGTTCTGGTGATCGACCCAGGGGGGATTTCTTGTCCCCCAAAGAATATATAGCCGGGAGCAATACGCGGAGCGCAAGCGTTGGCTTTGATCCGCCGCCGGTCTCAGTCGAGGAACGACCGCCTGCAAGGGACCGGAGGCGATCCCGAGGACGGAGCGACCCCACTACCGCAGGTAGGGCGTGATCTTGCCCATGATCTCGGGGGAATCGGGCTCCACCCGGGTGCCGAAGCTGTAGACCTGCTTTGCGCCTGGCGTAATCAGGTACTTGTGGAAGTTCCACCTGGGCGCCTGCCCGGTGGCCGCCTTGAGCTGCTGGTAGAACGGCGTCGCCCTGTTCCCGGTCACCGACCCCTTGGAGATCATGGGAAAGTCCACCGCGTAGGTGAGCTTGCAGAACTCGGCGATCTCCTTATCCGTCGCCAGTTCCTGGTTGAAGTCGTTGGAGGGGAAGCCGATCACCAGCAGCCCCTTGTCCCGGTACTGCCGGTACATCCCCTCCAGCTTCTCGAACTGCGGCGTGTACCCGCACTTGCTGGCGGTGTTCACCACCAGGATGGTCCGGTCGGAGTATTCGCAGAGATTGAGAGTTTGGCCTTGGAGGGACTGGAACTTGTGATCGAGCAGGGATGGGCAGTCCGCGGCGAAGGCGGAAGCGGGCAGCGCCAGGGCAAGCGCCGCCATTGCGGCTCTAATGGCTTTCATCGACGACTCCCAAGTGGCTACGCGAGCTTTGACTAGGAATCGCGCCGTTGGTTTCTGGGTTCTCCAGATCCCTCAATGCTGGCTCGTGGCCCCGTACGGCTGTCGGGCCCCGGATGCACAGACGCGGCAGGACTTACCCCTTTTCAGCGGAGACCATCTTGAGCCCGACCACCACCGCCACGATCAGCGCCAGGAAAACCAGGCGCAGGGGTGCGGCGGATTCCCCGAAAAAGACGATTCCCACCAGGGCGGTACCCATTGCCCCGATCGCCGTGAAAACCGCGTAACAGGTGCCCAGGGGCAGGGTCTTCATGGCGCGGGTGAGCATGTAGAAGCTCGCCGAGGCGAAAACCACGAACAGCAGGTTGGCGACGAGGCCGTCGAACTTCATGCAGGTGGTGAAGCCGATTTCAAACGCGCCCGAAAGAAGCAAATAGGTCCAGCCCATGGCGGCCACTCAGGAGACCAGTTTAAGTCCAACCACCGCCGCGATAAGCGCTCCGATGAGGGCAACCCGGGCCGGTGAGGTCGGTTCCCGCAGGAACGCCATGCCCACGATCGCGGTCCCTGCCGCCCCAATCCCGGTCCAGACCGCGTAGGCCGTACCCAGGGGTATCCCCTCGAGGGAAAGATTCAGCAGCCCGAAGCTCACGAGGGCGCTGGCGATAAAGAGCGCGGTCCACAGGGGCCGGGTGAAGCCCTCGGAAAGCTTCAGGCAGAAGGTGAAACCGACCTCAAATACGCCGGCGAGAGCGAGTTGGATCCAATGCATGGGGTTTGAGGGTCGTGTTTGCGCAGAATCCGCTGCGGGCTGGTGCCTCGATGCGCCCGTTACATATGGTGAAGAAGCTCTCGAATCCGATCCGGATAATCGGGGGGAAACGTCCAGTAGCGGAAGCCCTTATCGGTGCGATTCTCCTGCAGACCCCGTTCCCCCGGCCGGGCGCGAAGCAGGAACTGCACCAGCACATCGCTGCTCACCCATGGATTGTCATACCAGAAACCGTGGGCCCCGGTGGACATCCCGGGAATCGTCTCCGGCTCCACCGAAATCACGTCGAAGCCCAGTCGCCGGGAGGCCCCGATCACAAACGCCGTCTCCTCCGGATCCAGTTCGTCGGGATTCGGCCGTCCGGCGCGCGACACGCCGTGATGGGTCTGGGCGAATCCGAGGACGGTGTCGTCGAGATTCACGGACAAGGTTACAGAGTGGGGGAGGTGGCCATACCGGGAGAGATCCTGCACGAAACTCTTGAAGTCGACGTCCGGGGCGGCGAAATAGACCTCTCCGAGCCGCAATCGCTGCCGGAGCTCCTGGCGGGACTCCCCGGGAGACGCTTCGCCCAGCAGGGCGAGGGCCGGGCTTGCCACCTGGGCACCGGCGCTGTAGGCAAGGATGTCAATTTCCCGTGCGTCCGTGTGGCGGGCCAAGAGGTCGAGCAGGCGCGCGAACACCGGGACCGAGGCCCGCGCGTTGGCGACGTCGGTGGCGTAGCGCAGCAGGCTCTCGGCGGAGGGCCATGCGAACACCAGAACCACCGAGTTGCGCCCGGTAAAGTGCCGATATTGCGCGCCCTGGGCGGTCGCCCGGTAAACGTTGTTGTTGGCGCCGTGGACATAGACCATCAGGTCCTTGTCCTCGCTGCGTGCAAGGGCCTGGTTCAACGTCGCGAAGAAATCCCGGGCTTCCGTTCCGGGTGCCGCCGGGTCCTGGCCCGGGGGTACCGATGCCGACTCGGTGAGATTCTCCAGATGCAGTACCGGACGCGCGCTTTCGTCGTCGCTGAGGGACATCTCGTAGAGCCGGCTCCACGCCATCCCTTCATCTCCGATGCGCAGGGTGGCGATCCCGAGGCGGAGATCCTGGGTCGCAATGGTGCTGTAGATGCGATCCGCTGCGTTGCCCAGCGGCAGGCGATTGGTCGCGTACGCCACCGGCACGCGATTTGACTGCTCCAGGGCCGCATTGTCCGCGAACGGATCATGCTCCCCGGTGTGCAGGGCTACGGGGGTCGGCATCAGAATAACCGTCGGCTGGCAGGCCACAAGCAGAGCGAGGCAAACCACTGTCCCCGCGCGCGCCAGGCAATGGCGCAGTGTGCGCCCCACATTCAGCCCTGAGAACGTCATGATGCCCTGGGGCGAAGCCATGCCTGCCGGGCTGCTGGCGCGAAAGGGCGAGCGCGAGGGGCGGGGCGCGTCGCTTGCGCGTTCATGGCAAATATCATAACCGCAACCGGGCAAGCAGGCGAAACGGGCTACTGCCGCCGGCCGGGCAACCCTCCGAAAACGCGGCGCACGGCGCACGCCTCGAGAATGAGCCGCGCCGCACCCTTCACTGGGAAATCACCTCCGCTGCTCGCTACGGTTCTTCAACCGGGTCCGTCGAGGGGCGGCGGCCGGGTCCCGCGCGAGATCCTTCCGCGTTACGCAGCAGCTCCCCCGATCCGACGCCCCAGTGTGACAGGACGCGGGTCATGTCGCCGAACTTCGCCTGAAGCAGTTGGACGCTTTCCCGTGGCACGATCTTCAGCGATCCCGACATCGGCGTCGGCGACCAGGGCAGCATGATGGTGACGCTGCCATCGCCGTGATCCTCGATGAGGTAGGCGTATTCCCGCTGGCCGTCTCCCGAGTCAAACAAGGCTGGCTGGAAGGCCGTGCCCTGGCCGAATTCGATCAGCCGCTCGGCGAACCCCTTGAGCACGCGGTAAAGCGGGATACGACCCAGCGTCACCCGTTCGATCCAGCTCCCAAAGCGCCGGCCTACGGCGGAACTCGCCGCGACCCCCAGCACGAGTGATGCCGCGACGAGCAGTATGATGGCGACCAGCACGGGAGCGTTGATTGCCTCGACCCAGCTCTTGGGCAGGAAGCCGGTCAAGGGCGTTGCGAGTTGCACAACCAGCTGAAAGATCTCTCCGACCAGAAGCTGGAAAAGGAGCAGGGGCAGGAGCACCATTAACCCCACGAACATGGTCCTGGCGACGGCGTCCCTCACTTTGCCCATGATTGCTCCTTGTTCCTCAGCGCGTATCGCGTTGCTTAGAACCCTCCAGCGCGACCGCGCACGGATGGGCGGGAATCGCGGCGCGCAGCAGGGAGCCCGCGAGCAGGCTGATCCCGCCCGTCGCCACCGCGGCTCCGACCGACACGCCAAGTTCTGCGGCCCCCCTCGCGTTCAGCGCGAGGGAAGGCTCGGCGAAAGTCCCCGTCAACTGCCCGGCGCCCGCGAAATCCGCTATCCCCGGCCCCACGGAGTCGACCGCCTCCGAGCGCAGGTTGACGTCGAGCGTCTCCTTCCCGAAATCGACTTGTCCGGAAATCACTCCCGCCAGCTTGTCGGTCTCGATTCCGATCCCGTCTGTCGCGGTCAGGACTCCGTTGCGCAGCGGAACATTCACGACGGCACATTTCAGATGCTGGCTATCGTCCCTTGCGGCAAAGGGATCAAGCGTGCGCACAAGTTCCCCGAACATGCTGCCGCCGAGGGCGGCCACCGTCCCCGATATCTTCGCGTCGCCGACAACGACGTGGATGTGCCCGTTCAAGCTGCCGAGGAGTAGACGCAGCGAATCGCCACGCCCGGAAACGTTGATCTCGGCATCGGTACGGCCGCCGGTTAAGGCCACGCCGGCCGGCAGCAGGCCCTGTAATGCACCGAGTTCCGCCCCGCGGGCACGAATCGCGGCATCAACGGTCGAGGATTTCGGCGAGGACGCATCAAGCGCGAGCTTGGCGGAAATCCGGGAGTCGCCGGTGCCGAGGGTCACCGGATCGGCCGTGAGCCGCCCACCCGCGAGGGACAGGTTTACGGAGACGTCGGCCAGGGCTCCGCCATCGGGCAGGACCAGGCGCTTCACCGCCAGGCTCACCTTGCCGTCCGCCTTCCGCAGTTCGGGAATTGCCAGGGGAATGTCGGGCACCAGACGGCCGTCGCTGGGCGGGGCGGATGCCTGCGGTGCCGGCCGCGCCTTGCCGAGGCCCAGCTCCGCGAGGTCGAGCAGGGCGGCGTCGAGCCGCGCGGAGACATATGGACGCGAGCGTACCTGGCGGAACTCCACGAATCCCCCAATCTTGCTGGCGCCGGCCGCGATACTCAGGGGCTCCACCCGCAGCGCGCCATCGCGGCCGGACAAGCGGCCCGTGGCCGCGAGCTTCGGCAAATCGGGCACTGGCACGCCGGTCGCCGCGGCAAGCCGCTGCTCGTCACCCACCTTGATGTCAATCTCGACTTCCGTGCCGTCGGACGGCCAGTCCGGCCTGACCTTACCGGATGCCATCGCCGATGCGCCCGGAGCCACCAGATTCACGGTTACCGGCAACGTCCCGTGCGTGTCGTGAGCGGTGCCGACGGAACCCTCCGCCCGTACCATTTCTCCGTCCACATTGGCCGTGACTTCAAAGTTCAGCGCCTCATCGGACAGGGAAGCCCGGGCTGTCTTCGACTTCAACGTGCGGGTGACTCCCGATTGCCCGTCGCGAAAGCCGATACGGGCATTTTCGATCTCCACCGCCTCGAACCTCGCATATTGAGCGACGACTCCCAGCGCCTCGACGAGATTGCGCAGGAGGTCCCGCGCCGGAACCAGTAGGCGCCAGTTGGCCACGCCCTTCTTGTCGCGCTCGAGCAGCACATCGGGCTCGGTCACCTCGACGCGAACGCCGAGCCCGCGCCCGGTCAACACGGAGACCAGCGAAATCCCCGCGTCTATGCGCCGCACGGTCAGCATCTGCTCGCGCGAAGCGCCCGGCGGATTGGCAAGCGCGATGTCGCGAAGCACGACGCGGGGTTGCGGCAGGAGCGTGAGCTCGGGATCGCCCCCGATGGTGAGCGCGCGGCCGGTCGCTTCCTCCACCGCCGCCCGCACACGCGCGGTGATGGCCTCCATGTCCACCAGGCGCAACGCGGCCCAAGCGGCGATGGTCAGCCCCAGCGCCAGCGCCAAAAACGCCACGCCGAGCCTGAGCGCCCAGCGTCTAAGCGTTGCCGCCGAGGGGCTTGAAATCGTCTGGGACATCAATTACTCCGCTGAACCTATCATGCCACGGATGGGCGGTGAGGACGTCCCCGGTCTCGCCGCCGTTTGTCGCGGCCCGGCATGCGGAGCCGCCAGGAGCCACGGCACGCCGCCTTAACCCGGGCGATGCCCCGCACCTCCGCGGGGCGGGGCGCCGGCGTGCCCCCCCTCGATGCGTGACAACAGGGTACGTTGGCGCCCGCGCCCGCAGGCGATCACAGCAGGACGGCGAGGACGATAAGTGCTCCTTTCAGGGCGCCCATGGCGGCGAGCGACCGGACGACGTGGGGTCAGCTCCATGACGGCCCCGGTGCCGGGCGCCCGCAAAGAGAGCAAGGTCGCGGCGGTCGACGAGCAGGAGGCTCCGCTCATCCCCTGGAAGTTGCGCTGGGATCACGGCTATTGCCGCTGCCCCGGATTCTCGAGCTGCCTGATAACGCCGTCGATGCCCAGCGTGTTGCCGCGGACCGGCGGGAACTCCTTGAAAGTCGCCAGCCACTCCCTGGCGAAGACCTGGGCGGGCACGAATAGCCACATGTTGTCGGCAAACCAGCGGAGATACATCTCCGACTCGTGCCAGGCCCTCTCGAAGGGATCAGCCCGCAGGTTGATGACCTTCGGCCAGGCCGGCTGCTCGCGCACAGCGGAGGCGATGTTCCCCCGAAGAATGGCGAAGTGTAGCTTCCAGTTGTTATAGCGGATGGCGTTGAGATTTCCCACCTGATCGAAGTACATGATC
>DKBC01000255.1 GCA_002451065.1 Betaproteobacteria bacterium UBA6910 | reverse complement strand
CCCTGCAGGCTGCCGTCGAACAGGGAAACGTGCGTGACCCGCAGCTTCTCGGGCAGCGTCGCGGCATCCACCGCAAAACCGTGGTTCTGGCTTGAGATCATCACCCTCCGGGTGTCCAGGTCCTGCACCGGATGGTTGGCGCCATGGTGGCCGAATTTCATCTTCACGGTGCGGGCTCCCGCCGCCAGCCCCAGCAGCTGGTGCCCGAGGCATATGCCGAACAGCGGCACGCGCCGCTCCAGGAGTTCGCGGATCGCCCGGATCGCGTAGTCACAGGGCTCGGGGTCTCCCGGTCCATTGGAAAGGAATACGCCGTCCGGCTTCAGCCGAAGCACCTCGGACGCTGGTGTCTGCGCCGGCACCACGGTGATGCGGCAGCCCCGCGACGCCAGCATGCGGAGAATGTTGCGCTTCACCCCAAAATCGTAGGCTGCCACATGAAAGCGCGCGCTCTCGGGCCGGGTGTAGCCCTCGCCGAGCTTCCACTCTCCCTCGTCCCACACATAGGGCCGGGAGCAGGTCACCGCCCTGGCGAGGTCCATGCCGGCGAGGCCTGGAAAGCCCCGGGCCTGCTCCAGCGCTTCCTGTTCATTGGTACGCCCGGCCATGAGGCACCCGTTCTGGGCGCCCTTTTCCCGCAGAATGCGTGTGAGCTTGCGGGTGTCGATGTCGGCGATTCCCGTCACATTTTCCCGTCTCAGATAGTCGCCCAGATTCTCCCGGGCGCGAAAATTGGAATGCAGGATAGGCAGGTCGCGAATCACAAGGCCCGCCACGTGAATCCGATCCGCCTCCACGTCCTCGGCGTTGATGCCGTAATTACCGATGTGGGGATACGTCAGGGTGACGATCTGGCGGCAATAGGAGGGATCCGTGAGGATTTCCTGGTAACCGGTGATCGCGGTGTTGAACACCACCTCGCCGGTGGACACGCCCTCGGCGCCGATGGAAACGCCGCGGAAAACAGTCCCGTCTGCAAGCGCGAGAACGGCGGGAACCTGCTGCGGCACCGGCAATACTCCAGGAAAGTCAGTGGCAGATGTGGAAAGCGGGACGGCCCACCAGCCCATCCCGCTCCAAAACCGGCGAAAGTATACGCGATCACTGCGCCGGCTTCAACGCGCCGCGTGACGCCTCATCTCAAACCCAGCACGTCCTGCATGTCGAACAGTCCGGACTCGCGATTCGCGATAAAACGCGCCGCCCGCAGGGCCCCCATGGCGAAGGTGGCCCGGCTCGATGCCTTGTGGGCAATTTCCACCCGCTCGCCCATCCCCGCGAAAAGCACGGTATGGTCTCCCACGATGTCCCCGCCCCGCACCGTGGCAAATCCGATGGTCGCTGGCGCCCGCTCCCCCGTGACGCCTTCCCTGCCGTACACCGCGCACTCGGAGAGGTCTCGACCCAGCGCTGTTGCCACCACCTCTCCCATGCGCAGGGCCGTACCCGAGGGGGCATCGACCTTGTGGCGGTGATGGGCCTCGATGACCTCCACGTCATAGCCGTCCTTGAGCACCCCGGCAGCGGATTCCAGCAACTTCAGGACCAGGTTGACGCCGACGCTCATGTTCGGCGCCAAAACGATCGGGATCTCCAGCGCGGCGGCCGCGATGCGCTCACGCTGATCGACCGACAGTCCGGTGGTGCCGATCACCATGCCGACGCCGACATTGCGGCAGATCTCCAGGTAACCCAGGGTCGCCTCCGGCCGCGTGAAGTCGATCAGGGCGTCGCACTCCGAAGCCATCGCCATGAAATCCTCATGGATCACGACGCCGCAGGGCGCGCCGATGAGTTCCCCCGCATCCCTGTCGAGGAATGGGCTTCCCGGCCGGTCCAGGGCTCCGTGCAGCCGCAAGTCGGGCGCCTGGGCGATGCATTCCAGCAGCGCCCGCCCCATGCGGCCGGAAGCGCCAGCCACTGCGATATTAAGGGTCGTCATCAAAACTCCGAAAATACTTCTCAGGGCCCCCGGCTTCGAGTCCGCCGGGCTTCCCCCAGCCAAGCCGCCCCACGCCGCCCCGGTCGCTTCCCCCGCCCAACTCCGGCCACGCTCACGCTATTGTTGCCCTGGCGGCTGCGAAGCGGCCGGCGAAGATTCCGCCGCCTTTTCCGCGTCCTGCCCGGGCGCGCCCGCGCCGTTCCGGGAAATCGCTGCGGCGGCCGCCTCCGCCCCCGGCGCCGCAGCCACCACGTCGCCTTCCACCCGATGCAGCTTGTCGTCCACAAAAACCACGGTGACGGTCCGTTTCTCCCGGACCTTCCCCCCCCGTTGCATCACATAGACGTAGTCCCAGCGGTCCTGATGGAAGGGGTCCGTCAGCAGGGGCGTGCCCAAAGCAAAGCGAACCTGGCTCTTGCTCATACCCGGCTTGAGCTTGGCCACCATATCCTGGCTCACGAAATTCCCTTGCTGCACCTCGATCTTGTGCGCCGAGAGCCAGGAGGGGGCCGAACACGCGGCAAGGATCAGAGCCAGAAATGCGAGAAGCGCTACCCGCATGGAAGTGCACGATTTTCAAGGGATGGCAAAGCTAATATGATACAGCAAACAGTTGCGCCGGACGGACCATGAGCACGCCCCAGGACCTCAAGACCATCGGTCTCAAAGCCACCCTTCCCCGGCTCAAGGTCCTCAATCTGTTCGAAACCAGTCCGGTCCGGCATCTGTCCGCCGAGGACGTTTACAAGACCCTGATGAGCGAGGGAATGGATGTGGGGCTCGCCACCGTCTACCGGGTGCTGAC
>DKBC01000352.1 GCA_002451065.1 Betaproteobacteria bacterium UBA6910 | reverse complement strand
TCGCAGATGCGGTCCATGCGCACCGGCAGGGTCTCGATGCCCTGGAGCACCAGGAAGCTGTTGAAGGGGGAGATGGCGGCGCCGGTGTTGCGCAGGGGCACCACTCGCGCGCGCCCGATGAAGGCGGCGGCGCCCAGTGCCTCAGTGTAGACCACGCCGTGATACGAGACGTCGGGCTCATTCAGGCGCTTGAAGCGGATCTTGTGCTCTGCCCAGGGAAACTTGCCGGAATCGATGATGATGCCTCCGATGGAGTTGCCGTGACCGCCCAGGTACTTGGTCAGCGCGTGCACCACGACGTCGGCGCCGTGCTCGATGGGCCGGCACAGGTAGGGCGTGGGCACGGTGTTGTCCACCACCAGTGGAACCCCATGCTCGTGGGCCACCTCGGCNNTGGTGGTTGGCGAAGCGCACCTCGATACCGAGTTGGGGCAGGGTGTGGGCGAACAGGTTGTAGGTGCCACCGTAGAGCGTGGCGCTGGTGACAATATTGTCGCCCGCCTCGGCAATGGTGAGGATGGAATACGTGATGGCCGCCATTCCCGAGGCCAAGGCGAGGCCGCCGACCCCTCCTTCCATGGCCGCGACGCGCTTCTCCAGCACGTCGGTGGTGGGATTCATGATGCGGGTGTAGATGTTTCCCTGGACCTTGAGGTCGAACAGGTCGGCGCCATGCTGGGTGTCGTCGAAGGAATAGGATGTGGTCTGGTATATCGGAACCGCCACGGCGTGGGTGGTCGGCTCGGGCGTGTAGCCCCCGTGGATGGCAATGGTCTCGAGCTTCACCGGGCTTTCCTCGCAGGACGGTCAGGAAGGCATCTATTATCCCCGAGCCAACATCGGGTTTCCAGCCGCAGCAGAGCTGCGGCCCCCGGAATGGAGGCCAGCGCCCGGGCCCGGCGCATTACTCAGGGTGGATATCGATGGCGCGATAGGCGTGGGCGACGGCCTTGAACGCGAGCTTGGCGAGTTCCTCCCGCGGGTGTTCGCATTCGGCTCCACAGGACGCGCACTTGTAAACGGGCACCTCGACCGCGAGCTTGAACGGCTCAGCGTCGTGCAGATTCACGTCGAACTCGCCGCGCCGGGCGGCTAGCGGGGCGGAGGAAAGCTCCTCTCCGCATGCGGGGCAGTGGTAGTGCTTGCGCAGCAGGCCGCGCTTCACGGCGGGCTCTGCGAGATCATAGCGGTCGGCATCCACCGTGAAGTCCATGAGCAGCGCCGCGAACTCCGGGTACACGAAGCGCTTGTGATCCTGGGCGCAGGCGACCGCGGGCATGCCGATAACCGTGAGCTTCACTTCCCCTTCCGCCCCCTGGAAAGGCGGGAGCCTGACGGGCTTCATGTCGCCCTTGCACTTGCTGCAGGGTTTTTGAGGCTTGGTCATGTCGTCTCCTTCCGTAGGCTGGACGGGGACGCCCCGCCCATCCAAAGCAGTATAGACAACATCAATTTTCGGTCTGCGCGAGCTTTGACCGCGCGATCGGGGGATTCTTGGAGAAGTAGCGTTTGATCCCTTGGTAGATGGCCTCCGCCATCTTGTCCTGGTAGGCGCTGCTGCGCAGGCGCTTCTCTTCCTGGGGATTGCTGATGAAGGCCGTTTCCACCAGGATGGAGGGGATATCCGGGGCCTTGAGCACCGCGAATCCGGCTTGCTCCACCTCATCCTTGTGCAGGTCGTTGATGTTGCCCAGGTGGGCCAGTACGTCGCGCCCGATCTTGAGGCTGTCGTTGATGGTCGCGGTCTGGGAAAGGTCGAGCAGCGTCTTCTTGAGGTAAGGATCATCCACGTCGAAATTCACGCCTCCGATCAGGTCGGCGTCGTTTTCCTTTCGCGCGATCCAGCGGGCCATGGCGGAAGTCGCCCCGCGTTCCGAGAGCGCGAATACCGAGGAACCGCGAACGTGGGGCTTGATCCAAGCGTCGGCGTGAATCGAAACGAACAGATCCACCTGCGCCCGGCGCGCTTTCTCGACCCGCACGTTGAGGGGGATGAAATAGTCGCCGTCGCGGATCATCACCGCCTTCATCCCGTCGTCCGCCTCGATCTTTGACCGCAGCTTGCGGGCGATGGCGAGGGTTACGTCCTTCTCCCGGGTCCCCCGCCTGCCGCGGGCCCCGGGGTCCTCTCCGCCGTGCCCCGCGTCGACGGCGATGATGACCGGCCGGGCCAAATCTTCCGGGTCCCGCTTCGCGGCGGTCCCTGGCTTTCTCGGCACTCCCGCGGCCGGGTCCGGAACTCTGGCGCCGTTGTTCGATCCGGGTGCCGCGTCCGGAGCGTTGGCGGCCACCCCGTTCTCCTTGCCCAGGTAGAGCGCCATCAGGGGATCGACGGGAGAAGCCGGGTAGACGTCCACCACCAGGCGGTGGCCATAATCCGCCACGGGCTTGAGTGCGAACACTTGGGGAATGATCTTGCCCTTGAGATCGAGCACGACGCGCAGCACGCCAGGCTCCGGGCGTCCGATGCGCACCGCCTCCACATAGGGATCCTCCGCGCCGACCTTCCCGGGAAGATCCAGAAGCTCGGGCCCCCCCTCCATCTCTTGCAGATCAATCACCAACCGCTCCGGGTCGTGGAGCGTCATCACGTTGTGCCGGATCGGGGTATCGGCCTCCAGCGTGATGCGGGTGTAATCCTGCGCCGGCCAGAGCCGGGCGGCCTTGATCGCGGCATTCGCAGCCAGGGACAGAAGGGGGAATAACAGGAACAGCAGGGCGAAGCCCGCGGGCAACAGAAACCGCAGCGGAATCAATCCGCGCAACGGGTCTCCCATTGCAATTTCTCGAGACACTGCCTGCCCACCTCCGTGCCGGCGCTCAGTTCTGCGTAACGACCGCTTCCCTCGACCCGCAACGCGATCTCCAGGTCCGGGGACGGAAGCAAACCTTCTGTTTTTTCAGGCCATTCCACCACGCAGACGGATTCTGCGCCGAAGTATTCGCGGAACCCCGCGTCCTCCCACTCACTCGGGTCTCTGAAACGATAAAAATCAAAGTGATATAAGTATAAGCTCGAAACTCTATAAAGTTCAACCAGAGTATAGGTGGGACTTTTCACTTTTTCGAGATAACCGAGGCCCCGGAGTAACCCTCGCACCAGGGTCGTCTTGCCGGCACCGAGGTCGCCGCGGAAATAGATCTTGAGCCCCGGCACGAGGATCCGCGCCAGCGCCCTCCCCAGGGCGAGGGTCGCCGCTTCGTCGGGCAAAAAGCCCGCGCGGCTGAGTCTTGGCTGAGTATGATGAATCATATGCATGGGGACCCGAGGAAGGATTCCGGACTCGATCCGGGCCGACTCGCTGCCGACATCAGGCGGTGGGGCCGGGCGTTGGGTTTCGACGCGGTCGGCATTGCCGACACCGACCTGGCGGAGGCGGAGCCACGCCTGCTGGATTGGCTGGCGCGCGGCTGGCACGGCGAGATGGATTATATGGCACGGCACGCCACCAAGCGCTGTCGCCCCGCGGAACTGCTGCCCGGAAGCGTCAGCGTCGTCTCGGTGCGCATGAATTACCTTCCGCCGGGGGCCCGTGACAGCGGGGAAGTGCTGGAGCGGAGGGATCTCGCTTTCCTCTCGCGCTACGCCCTCGGGCGGGATTATCACAAAGTCCTGCGCGCCCGGCTGCAGAAACTTGCCGATCGGATCTCCCAGGCGGTGGGCGCGTTTCGTTACCGGGTGCTGGTGGACAGCGCGCCGGCCATGGACGTGGAACTCGCGCGCAAGGCGGGGATTGGCTGGCGCGGCAAGCATACCCTGCTGCTCGACCGCGACGCGGGGTCATACTTTTTTCTGGGAGAGATCTACACCGATCTGCCGCTTCCGCCGGATCGCCCGCAGGACGAACACTGCGGCACCTGCGAGAAGTGCATCGCGGTCTGCCCCACGCGTGCCATCCTGGCCCCTTATCAACTCGATGCCCGCCGCTGCATCTCCTATCTCACGATCGAACACAAGGGCCCCATTCCCGAGGAACTGCGGCCGCTCATGGGCAACCGCGTGTATGGATGCGACGATTGTCAGCTCGCCTGCCCCTGGAACCGCTTCGCGAGGCCCGCCGTCGAGGGCGATTTCGCGGTCCGGAACGGCCTCGACGCCTCGAGTCTGGTGGAGCTGTTCGGTTGGAGTTCCCGCGACTTCGGCGACCGGCTCGCGGGCAGCGCGATTCTCCGCATCGGCCATCTGCGCTGGTTGCGCAATCTTGCGGTGGGGCTGGGAAACGCGCCCTCGCGGGCGGAGGTGATCGCTGCCCTACGCGTTCGGGCCGATCATCCCTCGGCGCTGGTGCGGGAGCATGTGGCGTGGGCCCTGGCGCGTCACGGCGCCTGAAACGCGGTGGGCAATCTGCGGCCGCCGCGCTCAAGGGTTGAGATCCGGGTTCAGGGGGAGACCAGTGTTACCAGCCATGCGGTCACGACGGCGATCAGCACCGCGCGCACTCCGGACCATACCCAAAACGTGTCGCTGATGCGTCCGAGATAGGCGCCCAGCAGGAAAATAAATGCGAACGCGAGGGCGATGGAGATCCCAAGGGGATCGACGCGAAACTGGGTCCCCCTCGAAGCGAGCCAAAGGGGGAGCGCGATAGCCAGAGAAACGAGCAACGGAGACGCGCCGTTCAGGAGGGCGATGACGAAGGGCACCAGGCGCGCTGCCCGGCCATGGGCGCTCCCGTCCATCCTGGCCGCCATGGCCTGCTCCAGATCGAGCAACGCCTTCCTGCGCTCTGCCGACTCGCTGATATAGGCGCTGCTCACGCCGCTCATACCCAGGGCAATCCCTGCTCCGGCGCAGGCGCTGAAGGCCACCACGGGTGGTACGTCGCCCACGGAGTAGAAGCCCACCGCCAGTCCCAGCATGGTGAGCGCGCCGTCGAAGCCGTTGACCACAAAATAACGGCGGGCGATTTCCTCGGAGCGGCTGATGCGGAGCAGGAACCCGACTTCCTTGAGCCAGTTCATGGGGGCCGCCGGGGAGGGCTGGTGCGCGCCGCCTTAGGCCGCGGCGGAAGGGGCGGCTGCCGACACCTCAACCGCGTCGATGCTGTGGATGCTGCCGCCGATTTCGTTGATTGCGTCCCGCAGCTGCGCGAAGTCAATGGACTCGCCTTCCACGGTCACCTCGAGGTTTTCCGTCTTCTCGTCCACTGCGGTCACCGTCACACTGACCCTGCCGCCGGCAACATGGCCGGCGATGGCCAGGGCGAATTCCACGGCATTGGGCTGATGGGGCTTGAGGATGTCGAGCACAACTCTGTTGACGCTTGCCATGGGGGCTCCCTTTTTACCGAAAGGATACCGCAATCGATGCCCGAAGGCCGTACGGTGCGGCAGGGGACGCGCAGGCCGTGAACGCCCCGGCTGGGCGGGGGTGTTGGGGGTCCCGTCGAGAACTCCAAATGTGTTTTCCCAGGCAGTTCGGAGCGTTTCTTTCACGGCTCCAAGCGAGGTATTGCGGCGAGGGGCTTGTCGGGCGCCGGCGCATGAGGGCTCCCTTTATGCAGGATGTAAGGAAATCTTTTTTGCGTTTTCCGCCAAAGATTGACCAAATGCATAGAAACTCCGGTGAAAATCTATAACATAAACCTAACAAAATGATAGGTTTCATGGGGCCATAAGATAACAACAATGCCCAACGACGTTCAGCCCTTGCAGGCGATCCTGCCTCGACTTCACGAAGCCTTCTGCGGTCTTGAGGACTGCTTTCCGCGGCGCCTGCTTGTGGAGTTTCCGCGGATAATTCAGCAGCTCGAGCAGTTGTGGGGCTCGCGCGAAGCGATGCGCTATCTGCAAAGCCTCTTTTTGAGCGATCGCTCTGACCGTGCCGGGTTCGACGAAGGGATCATCCGGGAACTGACCTTGCTGATGCAGGTTCACTCGCGGCTGTTTCCCGAGGAAAGCCGGGATCCCAACGATGCGTTTTACGCTGCCGCGGTGGATCCCGGGACCATCGATCCGGACCTGTTGAACGCCGTGTCTAGGGGCAGGGGGGAAGTGGGTTTAGAACACCCCGGCCTGCCCTTGCCGCCGGGGCGCTCGCCGGTCACTGCCGGGCAAAATGTGGTTCCGCTCCGACCCCTGGAGTCCGCGCCGGCTCCGGGTGCCGCCGGAACCGTCGACCGCCCGGCGCCGGACGCCGGCGCCTGCGAGCCGATGCTCGAGAAATGGCCGGCAGTGTCCTCCTTGGAGGAGTTGCGGCGGCTGGTGTCCCTGAAGACCACCCAGGTGCTGGACGGATTTCCCCGGGAGCACCGGCGCCTGGGCGACATACTCCTGGCGAAGGGTTGCATCACCCGGGACGCCCTTGAAAGCGCGCTCGCGGAGCAGCGGCGGTGCCGTGGGCGGCGCGAGTCCCTCGGCAAGATACTGGTGCAGCGGAAACTGGCGAACGAGAGTGACGTGATGCGGGCGACCTGCCTGCAGGTCGGGATTCCCGCCGTGGATCTGGCGCGATTTCCCATCAGCCCCGAAACCATGCGCCTGATCCCAGCGCGTCTCGCCCGGGAAAAGCGCGCGGTACCGGTCGCGGTGATCGGAAATGTCTTGTTCCTCGCGGTCGCCAATCCCTTCAGTTTCCCGGACCGGGGCTACTTCAACATGGCCACCAAACGGGAGATCGAGTTGCTCTACGCGCCGCCCAACCAGTTGTATCACAGGCTGGACGCCTATGGGCATAAGCCGAGCAAGAAGGAAATCGATGCGGGATTCCGCAACCTGGCGGAAAAGACCCTACTCAATTTTTCGGCTTCCAATGGCCATCGTGTCGAGGAACAGCCGGCCCAGGTCGTCATCAGCGAGAATGACGCCACGATCGTCGGATTGGTGAACCGGATGATCTCGGACGCGATCGAGATGAAGGCATCGGACATCCATGTGGAAGCCTTCCCGGGAAACGGCGGCACCCGGATTCGTTTCCGCCGTGACGGGCGACTCGAGGCCTACTCTGAGTTTCCCAGCGCGTACCACCAGGCCGTGGTGTCCCGGATCAAGATCATCGCCGGTCTGGACATCACCGAACGCCGCCGCGGCCAGGACGGAAAGATTTTTTTCTCCGCCGCCGGCCTCAAGCACGGAGCCGACCTGCGGGTGGCGACCGTTCCCACAATCCGCGGCATCGAGCACGTGATCATCCGGGTGCTGGAGCGCTCCGAGCCCCTGCGCCTGGACGAGATCGGGCTCAACGAGAAGAACCTGGCGAGTCTTCGGGCGGTGTCGCGCAAGCCCTACGGCCTGATTCTGGTGTGTGGCCCGACCGGGAGCGGGAAGACGACGACACTGCACTCCATCCTGCGGGAATTGAACACCTCCGACGTCAAGATCTGGACGGTGGAGGACCCGGTCGAAATCGTTCAGCCCAACATCTGCCAGGTCCAGGTAAACCCCAAGACCGGATGGTCCTTTGCCACCGTTCTGCGCTCGCTGTTGAGGGCAGACCCGGATGTGGTCATGATCGGCGAGATGCGGGATCGGGAGACGGCGAGCATCGCCCTGGAGGCGTCCATGACCGGGCACCTGGTGCTTTCGACCCTCCACACCAATTCCGCCTCGGAAACGGCGGCCCGGCTGCTGGAACTGGGGCTGGACCCCTTTGTCCTGTCCGACGGACTGCTGGCCATCCTGGCCCAGCGCCTGGCACGCCGCTTGTGCCGGCACTGCAGGACGTCCCGCCCTTTCGAAGAAACCGAACTGCGCGATCTCGCCCAGGAGTCCCTTGGAGATCGGGAAGCGGCTCCGTCTGCGGACGAGATCGAGGGATTGGTGACGGCCTGGCGGGCGGAGTTCGGTCGCACCGGAGCGATGGGCCTGTGGAGCGCCAAGGGGTGCGACGCCTGTTCCGGCACCGGGTTCTCCGGGCGGGTTGGCCTCCACGAGTTGATGACAGTATCCTCTTCGATACGCGGACTGATCCGGGCCAGGGCGTCGGCGAGCGAGTTGCAACGCGCGGCGACTGGTGGTCGCATGCGGACCCTGAGGCAGGACGGGATCGAGAAGGCGCTGCTGGGGCTCACCACACTGAACGAGGTCCGCAGCGTTTGCATCTAGCGGCTTGTTGCCGCCACGGCGGATTTCGGAATGCCCGGCGCAGCGCCGGAGGAAGCGCGCCGGGATCTTGGCGCCATCAACTGCGAAATTGGACCCCTGGGTGTTGAGGGTTTCGCCTGAACCGCTACAGCTTTCCCTCAGACGCGCGACGTATTTCCCCCGGCTTGGCCGACACCAGGCCCTTCATCGCGTGGCGCAGCGGCTTGGCGAGGCAGCCCTTCTCTCGGGCTGGGGAAAGTTTCTTGCCGCCCTTATCGAAATAGGCCGAGGAATATCTCACCACCGGCAGGGTTCCGGCATCGACCCGGCGGGTGACCCCGACCAGCGCGTAGCAGACGTTGTCGTTGCCCAGGCGATGGTGGTCAAGGAATACGAACAGGGAGTATTTCGCGGGCGGAAACTCCTGCGCGAAAGCGTCGGTCACCACGTCCTTGATCGCGCTTTGGACCTCCTGCAGGGACATGGCGCCGATCAGGTGAACGTGGACCTCGGCGGCACCCACGGCTCCGGAGCTTGCGACCATCAGGGCCAATGCCACACGGCGGGTCCACCCGGCCAAGACGCGCGTCCTGCAGATCAGCGGAAAAACGACTCTGTCGAAAGGGACTATCATGGATGTCTCCATCGTCTGTGCCCGGGCCCGCTTTTTCCGGCCCACCCATCCATTGTTGGCCGCCGCCGGGTGCCGCGCGGGAGCGTTGCCCGCGCCGCGACGGGCACCGGGCTGTGGACTTCCACTACCAAGTGTAGGGCAATCCAACACGGACCGCGAAGTCCGGCGAATCCGGCGTGAGGCCCACCCCAAGATTGGTCAGCAGCGTCATGTTGTCCGTCAGGGAATAGGTCACGCCCACGTTGAATGTGGCCGCGTTCGCTTCGCTGCCGATGATCTCCTGGCGCTGGCCCGCGCTCGAGCCGACGGCGAAGGTCTGTTTCGCCGATCCCTGGATGAACTGGTTGAAGGCGAAGCTGAGGCTGGTGCGCTCATTGACCGCGAAGCCGACGCCGATGCCCCACAGGAAGGCGTTTCCGAGTTCGATCTCTCCCGGCGCGATGACGTTGGGATCAGTGCTGATGTCGTCGAAATTGTCCTTGAAATTGTGGATGTAGCCGATGTTGCCAAAGAAGATCGCCGGATCCACGGTCTTGAGGAAGGAGAGTCCGACGCTGGCGGTCCACAGGCCGCTCCCGGTGGCGAGGTCCGTGGGCGTTCCGAGGTTGTTGTTGTTCGGATCCCGGTTGATCACCTTGATGCCATAAGGCTCCTTCCCGGTGGGGGCCTTGACCCGCACGTTGGCGATCAGGTCCGGCCAGGTGCCGTCCTCCCGCCGCAGTTGGTAAAAAGCTCCCATGCTCACGTCGCCTATGTCGCCGTTGGAGACCCATTGGTCGCTGACTACGGGACTCGCGCCGCCCACGCCGCCGGAGATGAATTGGGATTCTCGATAAAGGTACGGCACGTTTACGTCCAGTTGCAGTCGCGGAGTGATGCCCCAGCGGCCGGTGAGGTCCAGGTTGAACAAGTTTGACTTGGTCTGTTCCACGTCAATCTGTCCCAGGAAGATCGCATCCAATGCCAGGAAGCCGGTCAGGTTGATGAGGCGACGGTCGAAGCGGGAATAGGTCAGGGAGGGCTCGAGGGTGAACCGCTGGTCGAACACCGCCTCCCGCTGCTGCAGCAGGCCTTCCACGCTGCGGGTTCGCGCCGGTTCCTTGACCACGGTCTCCTCGCCGGCGGCGGGGGCGCCTTCCCGGGCCGGTTGCGCCGCACTGCCGGCGGGCGGCTCCGGGGCGGGCGCGGCCTGGGCCAGGGTCCCGACCTGCTTGGGTCCCAGCCCCATGGCCCGCAACTGGCTCTCCAGCCGCTCGAGCTTGGCCTCCATTTCCCGCAGCTCTTGGCGCTGGCGGTCATTGCTTTGCTTGAGCGCCTCGAGTTCCTGGAGCAGAGTCTCCGGGTCGGGGTCGGCGGCAAGGCCAAACGGGGAACCAAACGCTAGCGCAGCGGCGGCGAACGCCAAGAAAATGCTCTTCATGAAGGCCTCCCTGAAAAGTGACGCGTTCCGATAGAATGCGTGGCGAGTATATTGGTTAGATTGGCGCTTGGCGTCAACGCACGAGGACCGGCGCGGGCCACGGCCCGCGCCGGTCCTCGTATACTTGGCAATGAAGGATTCCGCCCGGTCCTATTTGGCCTCTCTCAGAAGATTCCCATGGGCCGAACGCCCCGCAGGTTGGATAACGCCGCGCGCACGTTGCCCGCGCTCAGCCCGTCTGGCCGCGCCATCTCGATGCGCAAAACCGTGGCGTTGTGAACACGGACCGCGTCTCCGGCAATGGAGATTGTCTGGGCCAAGCCGCCGCCGCCGGCCGCTGAGCTCCTGATCTGTTGCTTGATCTCGCCGGCGCCGGGAACGGTGATGGAAACCCCAAGCCCCTTGGCGTCCACGCTGGCGCTGAGGGCGGCGCCGGACGGGGTAGTCTGCGCCTGGGTGGCAGCGGCGGGGGCGGGGAGACCCGAGGAGCCCGATCCGGTGCCAGGCCCGATCTCGATCTGCACGGCGGCGTCATTGGCTGCGCTCACGCCGTCGCCGGCGACCTGGATGGATTGCGCGACCCCGGAAACGTTGGAGATACCGTTGCCGGCGTCCACCGTGCGCGTTGCCGAGGCCGGCGTGGGAACAGAATCAGCGTCCGCCACGGTGAATCTCGGCGTGAAGGTCACGTCGGGCCGGGAGGTGCTGCGGGACATGTCCACGTGCAGATTGGCCGCGGCCTCCAGCGCCTTGCCGCGGGATTCCCATTTCGACGCCATCTCGATCCCGAACCGGACCACCCGACCTCCGGATACGAACTTGCCCCGGGTGTCGCCCAGGATATCGTCGGATACTTCCCGGGCGTTGGCGAAGACCGAGGTGTCCGGCAGATCGCTACCCTGCGCGAAAGGCGTCATGGCCAGGACGCCCGCGAGGGCGGCATGGATTGCGGCGGCCACCAGTTTCTTCTCAAGCCGCCTTGAGGCGTCGGCCGTCTGAGCGATCGTCTTGGCGGTAAGCGGTTCCTTCTCAAGCCATCTTCTGTTCCTCATCTTTGTTCTCTCCTTCGGTTGGCTTTCTACTTCTCCACGCTAGAAAAGATCGGCGTGGGTGAATCCGAACTCGAGCAACTGGGCCGTGGTGGCCTGCGAGTACACGCCCTTGAGGCGCTTGGCCGTCAGGGGCTCGGGGGGATTGATCAGCACCGTGTTCTGGATGAAGCCTCTGCCGATCACGGCGAACACGATGCCGTTCCATCCCGCCACGAACTCCTCCTGGCTCATGACGCGGTTGCCCAATGCCGGGTCGCCCAGATAAACGCGCCCGTCCTGGGTCTTCTTGAGGACCACGAAGTGCTTGTAACCCTTGATGTCCAGGAGGGCGATGACGGGAATCTTTATCTTCTCGAGGGTGGCGGGCGTCACCTCGTAACCGCGGCCGCGCATGCCGAAGGTCTCGATGTAGCGTTTCATGTCCAGGAGCGAGAAGCCCTTCTCCCGCACGATCTCGGGGTCGCTCACCTTGAGCATGCCCTCGATGACCTCGTACTCCGTGAGATCCTTGCCGTACGCGTAGTTCAGAATGGTCGCCAGCGCCGCCGCGCCGCAACTGAAGTCCGTGTGCTGCTCGACCATGTTCACGTAGCGCAGCTCGCGCAGGCTGAGCATGGACTTGGTGTAGACCGGACCGCCGGGGGTGATGCCGCCGAACTGGATGTCGGCCGCCGCGGCCGGAAGGAGGGGTGCCAGCAGCAGGGCCGAGACCAGCAAGGCCCCAACCATGAACGAGAGCAAGCGTTCTCGCATGACCTCTCCTTGTTTCAAAAGCTTTACAGCTTCAATTCGTGAACAACCCCGGCCGGTTTCCCGGCCGGGGTGTGAGCACGGCGCGTTACGGCGCCTTGAGCGTTGTTACGGGCTGCGCTTACTCCGTGCCATTGCCACCATTGCCACCACCACCGCCCCGCGCGGCCGCGATGGCCAGGCTGTTGCGCTGCTGGTTGTTGGTGCCGGCGGCGATGTTGACGCCGATATTGCCCGTGGCCCCGCGCAGCGCGTTGCTGTCCAGCGACGCCGTGTTGGTGGTGCGGTTGAAGACGGTCTGGGTGAAGACCACCTGGCCCGACAAAACGCCACCCAGCGCCACTTCTCCGGACTCTTCGAAGCCGAGTTGGCCCTCTTCCTGTCCCCGGTTGTCGAAGGCGAAGCCGCCGATCGGGGTGCCGTTGGCGTCAGGATCGGGGCGCAACGGGTTGAGAACCGCGCCCTGAGCCGCGCCGTCGAAGTCGCTGTGCCCCAGCTGCGTCGGGCTGAAGGGGTGCTGGTTCTCCGGCTCGACGTCGGGGTTGAGCGCCCAGTTGTCCGGGTAGTAGTTGTTCTGCTGCCAGGACTGGCCTGCGGTGGTGCCTGCATACCCTCCGGCGCCCCCGCCCGCATACTCGCCCGCGAGGTCAGCCTGTAGAGTCACGTCGACGCGGTTGGTGATCACGCGCTCCACCGGGATATTTTCGGTCTCGTTGTGCCCGTTGGCCTGCTGGGTGTAGGACCGAGCCTTGGCCAGGGTGCCGGAGTTGTTCACCGACGCCGCCAGGGCGTTCGCCTGCTGGTTGTTGTTGCCGGCGGACACGTTGACTCCGATGTTGCCGGCGGCATTGGCCAGGGCGTTGTCGGTGATGCGGGCATCGTTGGTCTGACCCCGATACGAGGTCGACTGGAACGAGTTCTCCTGCAGGCCCCAGGACGTGGCATGGGCGAACACGAAGTCCGCGTCCACCGCCGACAGCGCCGCGTCGTTGGTCTGCTGGTTGTTGTCGCCGGCCGTGATGTTGAGCCCGATGTTGCCGCTGGCGCTGCCCATGGCATCGTCCGACGCGCTGGCGCGGTTCGGCACCAGGATGTTCCCGACGCTGTTGGCGCCGTTCATTTGCTTGGTGTCGACGACGGCGCCGGACTCGGCGCCGACCGGTATCAGGCCGGCGACATCCACGGTGCCACGGACCGTCACCAGATTAGTGATCACGTCCACGCTACCGAGCAGGACCACGGACGCGTTGAGGGACAGGATGTTATTGTTGGGGTGCGGGTCCGGCGCCTCCTGCGCCATCACCGGGGTGGCAAACAGCGCCGCCACCGCCACTGCCACAGGGGCCAGTTTTAGTCTGCTTTTCATGTGTTAAACTCCTTTTCGGTTAGTGGTTATGACTACGGTTTGCTCGCCCCTGCTTGGACGCGAAGAGCGAAGTTGTTGGCCGTGGTGTTACCCGAACCGGCCGACTGGTTCACCTGGACCAGTCCCCGGGCGCCATCGAAAGCGGTGTCCGCGATGGACACGCCTCGAAGGCGCCCGTCACCAGCCCCGGCGCCAGCCGGAGCCGTCCTGGAATTGGTGGCCGCGAGCACGCTCTCGGCCACCACTTCCGCTTCAAATCCCAGGCCAAACGCCGCGGTGTTCGACTGCGCGTTGCCGGCGCCGCTGGCCTGGTTGATGGAAACCATGCCGGTGGCCCCGGAAAACGCGTGATCGCCGATGGTGGCGAAGGCGTGGCCCGGGTAATTCGCCTGGCGCGCATCCGTGCGTTGCACGTTGATCGCCAGGGCACTCACCTGGGCCTCGCTTGCCCCAATCGCTAACGCCGCGGTATTGGCCTGGAGGTTTGAATCTCCTGCCACGATATTGACGGCGGCGCGCCCCTGCACGTTGGCGAGGGCGTTGCCGCTGATGACACTCTGGGTGACCTGAGAGGGCATTCCGGAATCGAAGTCCTCCGGCCCGGCAACGGCCGCCGGGGCGGCCAGTGCCAGGATCGCCATCCAGGAAAGGCTGTGCCTGATGTTCACGTCGGCCTCTCCTCGTTCTATCTCGCAGGCGCCAAGATGCGCTGCAGAGAATTGGTTAGGTCCGTGGTGGCTCCCCGAACCGCGGAACCGGCGCCGCCGGTCACGGACGTCATGGCGGATACCGTCGATGACATCACCGAGTTCATGGTGGATGCCGTGCTGCTGGTCGCAGAGTGCGTGGCCGCCATGCCGCCCGC
The DNA here is from genome assembly GCA_002451065.1 of Betaproteobacteria bacterium UBA6910. GTDB lineage: Bacteria > Pseudomonadota > Gammaproteobacteria > Burkholderiales > UBA6910 > UBA6910. The sequence continues at coordinate 8,496 of DKBC01000352.1, read as the reverse complement.
GTGAGCGAACCCCGAAGACCGGGTAATGAACCCGCCCGCTGCGGTAGCTCCGGCGATCGAGTGCCCGGAAGCCACAGCCCCCGCATCCTCGTCGCTCAGTTCCCGGGCCACCATGCCCCCGGGGCCGATGCCCATATCCAGGGCGTCCTGAGTGTGCCGCCGGGGATTCATGGTGAGCGCCGTGCTGGGATACGCCTCCCGGTAGGCCGAGCGGTGGGGGACTTTGCGCAGCAGGATCATGTCGCCATCGGCCGCTGCCGCGGGCAAGGACAGGGATGCGCCAACGCCGAGGGCAAGCGCCACCATCGTCAGCCCGTACCTGCTGAGGATGCCCATGGTTCGCGGCCTCATCGGATCACCACGTTCACCGAAACGTTGGGCTGCTGGACGGGCACGCTGCGGCGGGCCGTGCCGTTGGAGCCCTTGCCGCGCTCGTCCCAAAGGATGACGGCCAGGTGCTGCCCGGCCGCCTCTGTGGAAGAAGTTTCTCCCGTGCCACGCGTGTCGAGCAGCGTCTGGTCATCGACGGCGACCGCGCCGATATCGGCGAACACGGCCTCATGAGCGAGGGTCCCTGGGTCCTGGGCGACCGCGAGGGACGAGAAAGAAGTGAGAAGGAACAAAAGTAGGAACGCGCCGGCGACTTTGTTTCCGCGCAGAGCGCACTCGCTGTGCTCGCCCCGCACCCAACTCCGATCGCTCGTCATTCCCAGCACTGGCCGTCTCCATTTTTTTGTCTTCTGTTCAATTTTTATTGTTTGCCGGGAATTGCGAGCAAGGTGTATGCCAGTAGTATCACCCTATTGATTTCATGTAACGTTTCGAGATGGTCGATACGCCAGCTATTCGTCGACATGTAAAGCTTTCGAAACATGACCTTTGCTTTCGTGGCGAAAAGCGCTATAAGAATTAAACAAATACTGTCTTTTCGTGAGGTGTATTGTTACCGAACACTGCCAAAGGTCATACGGGGAGCCAAGTACGCAGCGTTTTTCTGAGGAAGGAACGTGTAAACCTGACGGAACAGCAGCTTCCCTTTCGCGGGCAGACGTTATCTACGAAACAAGCAATTGTTTCCTGGTGGGGGCGCCAGTCATAAGCCCCGCCATAGGTTGTATTGGAAAGAAGACCGAAATGCGGTTTGATTGCGTTTCGTGCGCGAGTCCGTAATTCCTCGGCGTGAGAGGGGGCTTGGAGGGAGAGTCGAGACGGCGGTGGCTTAGGAACGAAAGCGCCGTGGCCCCGGCAACATCAGGGTCATCGACGGAAAGCTCTGCCGCGTGTGGTGATGGGGAGTCGGTAATGCTGGCTAATGCCGCATAGATGGGACTGACGGTGGCCGTGATAGCATCTCCCTGGGCAAATGCCGCTGGCGGGCGGGTGCGGCATGTCTTGATGGCTGGCGGAAGCAATTAGCGAGCGAAAATTGGTTGGGCTCTGACATTGCGTGGTTGTCGCCGCCACGTGATTGCAGAGAGCGGCGGTGGAACGGCATCGGCGCTTGACGGGAGCGGGTTGAGCCATCGGTAATTGGGCTCTCTGCCGCAAATCGGAAAACGGCCCCCGCATTGCGAAACGCATTGTGCCGCCGACGAATTTAAAAGAAAGTTGGGGACTAATGGCTATCGACCAACGCACTTTCCTGTATCTCGACCCCGGCTCCGGAGGCTCCACCAAGGAGCTTGGACCGCTGGAGCACTTGGGCGGCTGGAGGATGCACGTGGCCCATTCCGTCGAGGAGGCTCGCGAAGCGATTGAAGGCCAGGGCCTACGGATTGGCGTGGTCAACCTCGAGCCCGGAGCGGTGGATGCGGTATCGGACACGATCGGAGAGCTGAGTAGGTCAGCGCGATTCGTGCAGTGGATCGGGCTGGTGCCCAGCCCGGAGGCCGCGTTCAGCAGCAGCACATTTGCCAGGGTGATCGCCGAGCACTTCTTCGATTACCACACGCTACCCATCGATGGGCAGCGCTTTGCGGTGAGCCTCGGTCATGCTGTGGGGATGTCCCGTGCCGTTGAGCGAGCGGCCGATCAGAAATGGGCCGCGGCGGGTGAAGAGGAAATGGTTGGTACCAGTCCGTTGATGCTGGAGCTGTTCCGAACGCTGCGCAAGGTGGCGGGGTCCGATGCGCCGGCGTTCATCTTCGGGGAGAGCGGTACGGGCAAGGAATTGGCGGCGCGCGCCATCCATGAACGCTCCTCGCGCCGTCAGGGACCCTTTGTCGCGGTGGACTGCGGAGCCATACCGGCGACCTTGATCCAGTCCGAGCTTTTTGGATATGAGAAGGGCGCGTTCACCGGTGCCTCGCATCGGAAGATAGGGCGCATTGAAGCCGCCGCCGGCGGCACGGTCTTCTTGGACGAAATCGGAGACTTGCCCCTGGAACTGCAGGCTAATTTGTTGAGGTTCCTTCAGGAGTCGACGATCCAGCGGGTGGGGGGTACCGAGCAAATCCCGGTGGAAGTGCGCGTGATCGCGGCTACTCATAAAGATCTCGACGAAGCCGTCCGGCAAGGCACTTTCCGGCAGGATCTGCTTTTCCGGCTGTGTGTCCTGCGCGTTGCCACGCCGCCGCTGCGGGATCGTGTCGAGGACGTCGAGGTGCTGGCAAAGTATTTCTTCGAGCAGTTCGCGCGGGATTCGGGCCGACCGCTTACGGGCTTCACATCTCAGGCCCTGGACGCGATGCGGGCTTACGAATGGCCCGGTAACGTTCGGGAGCTTATCAATCGAGTCCGGCGAGCCATCGTTATGTGCGAGGGTAAAATGATCACGCCCCGGGACCTGGACCTGGGGTCGGTGCTTGTGCGCGGCTCAAGGACCATCAGCCTCGACGATGCGCGATCCCAAGCCGAGCGGCAGACCATCGAGATGGCGTTGCGCACCGCGAGCTTCAACATGAGCCGAGCGGCGAAGACCCTCGGCGTTTCCCGCGTCACGCTTTATCGGTTGATGGAGAAGCACCGCATCGCGCATTCCGTGACGTCGGCTTCGTCCTAGGTGGGCCGCTAGGGTCCGGAGTCGGTACCTGCACACGGGCGCAGACCTCCACTATCTGGCCGCGCGCGTTGCGCCGGGGGTGGCGCATGGGCGATCCGCCCTGGGCAGGCCACAACTTTTTCATCCCTCCCGCCCTTTGTTTTGGTAGGCCCGGAAGCGACCGTGCTTTTCAGTTCAACACCGCCTTCGTTTTCCGGGACCACGTCAGAATCTCCGCTGGCTCCGTAGCTCGCGAGTCCCTGGTCCGTCGTTGCGTCCCGCGGCCCCTGAGCATCGCTTGAGTCCTTACAGGGATGCGAATGCGGTGAGACGCGCCCGCTTCGCGCGCCGGCTGGGAAGACCTGCCTTGCAGCCATCTTGAAGGGTCTCCGAGCCCGTGACATTTTCGGTGGTCATGCCGGCGGTGTCATGGGAAACTAATATCAACGACATGGATATTTTTTCGCGTGGGGTCTTTATGTTGTCTGTTGAACACGGTTGGCGCCCCATCGCGATGGCTTCTTCGGAGGAAGCCTGATCCGTTGCTGCCGATACTGATGGATGGAGAACGGGCGGCATGCACGATTCGAGGTTAATTCTCAGTCCTGACCGCTACGACGCAGTGATTTTCGACCTGGATGGGGTCATTACCCGGACCGCGCGGGCGCATGCCGCCGCCTGGAAGGCGATGTTCGACGAGTATCTGCGGCGGCGCGACGGAGAGAAATGGGTGCCCTTCGACCTGATATCGGATTACCGTCGCTACGTGGACGGGATGCCCCGTTACGATGGCGTCAGGAGCTTCCTGCAATCGCGAGGCATCGAGCTTCCCTGGGGGAGTCCGGAGGACCCGGCGCATGCCGAAACCATCTGCGGCCTCGGCAATCGCAAGAACGAATTGTTTCTGAAGCGGCTGGAGCAAGGTGGCGCGGAGGTATTCAACTCGTCCGTCGACTTGGTCCGCGCCCTGCGGCAGGCGGGCATGCGCACGGCCGTTGTGTCGTCGAGCCGCAACTGCGCCCTAATCTTGCGAGCGGCGGGCGCGCTGGACCTGTTTGACGCAAGGGTGGACGGGGTCGATCTGGAACGGCGTGGATTGAAGGGCAAGCCCGCGCCGGACATGTTCCTGGCTGCTGCGCGGGACTTGGGCGCAAGCCCCGAGCGGGCGGTGGTGGTCGAAGATGCCCAGGCCGGCGTCGAGGCCGGACGCGCCGGCGGATTTGGTCTGGTAATCGGCGTGGCTCGTTCAGGCCAGGCAGAGGCCTTGCGTTCCCATGGCGCCGACGCGGTGGTGCAGGATCTTGCGGAAATGTCCGTCGCGGGCGGCGACGTCGTGCCTTCCGCTCTGGTGGCCCTGGAGAGCATCTTCGCCGAACTGGGTGACCGGCAGCCGGTTCTGTTTCTGGATTACGACGGTACTCTCACACCCATCGTTGATCGTCCAGAGCTGGCGAATCTTGACCCTTCCGTGCGGGACAGCCTGCGGCGCGTTTCACGGCTCTGCCCGGTGGCGGTAATAAGCGGGCGCGATCTACGAGACGTACGGGCCCGCGTGGGAGTGGAGGGAATTCACTACGCGGGCAGCCATGGCTTTGATATCGCCGGACCGGGCGGCCGGGGCCATGCGCCGGACGCCGCGCTCGCGGCCCTGCAAGATCTGGACACGGCGGAAGACTTCCTGGTGGGGCGCACTTCGAGTTTGCCGGGCGTCCTGCTGGAGCGCAAGCGTTTTGGCCTCGCGGTGCATTACCGTCTGGTTGAGGCGGGACGGGAGCGAGAGGTGGAGGAGGCGGTCGACGAGGCGCTGAATCAGTTTCGCAGTCTGCGCAAAGGGCGGGGCAAGAAAGTGTTCGAACTGCTGCCCGCCATCGACTGGAACAAAGGGGTGGCGCTGAACTGGCTTCGGAAGGCGCTGGATCTAAATGAGGTCCGTTTCCTCCCACTTTACATCGGCGACGACCTTACCGACGAGGATGCCTTCAGGGCATTGCGCGATCGCGGGATTGGCATCGCGGTCCTGGATTCTCGACGCCCCACGGCGGCCCGCTACCAGCTTGAGGACCCGGGCGAGGTGAAGCAATTTCTCGATGCGTTGGCGGATCACCTGGAGCGCCGATGAGCAGTTGGACCCTGGAATACCACGAATTTGATCCAACTCAAGAGGGGTTGCGGGAAGCGTTGTGCACCCTGGGCAACGGCTATTTCGCGACCCGCGGAGCCGCGCCGGAAGCAGTGGCGGACGGTGTCCATTATCCCGGCACCTATCTTGCCGGAGGCTACAACCGCCTGGTGACGGAGATTGCGGGCCGCGAGGTGGAGAACGAGGACCTGGTCAACCTGCCCAACTGGCTTCCCCTGAGTTTCAGGATCACCGGCGGCGACTGGTTTGATCCGACTCGGTCGGAAATCCTGGAATACAGTCAGGTTCTGGACCTGAAGCGAGGACTCCTGGAGCGCCTGGTGCGTTTTCGCGACGATGCAGGCCGCTGTACCTGCTATCGTGAGCGGCGCCTGGTCCACATGCAGCAACCTCACCTTGCCGCGCTGGAGGCGCAACTGACCGCCGAAAACTGGTCCGGCACCCTGGAAGTTCGCCATGCCCTGGATGGCCGGGTGCGCAATGCGGGGGTGGCGCGCTATCGGGAACTCAATAATTCCCACCTGGAACCCCTCGACGCCCGGGCCGTCAAGGGAAACGCCATGCTGCTCAAGGTCCGCACCAGCCAGTCCAGGATCGAGGCGGCGCTCGCCGCGCGTCTCCGTATTTTTCGCGCCGACGAGGAGATCACTCCCGAATCCCGCCCTCAGGAGGAGGGCGCGTACGTTTCGCAGGAGTTCGGATTGAGGCTTGAGGAGGGCGAGACGGTGCGCCTGGAGAAGGTGGTCAGCCTCTACTGTTCCCGCGACCATGCGATTTCCGAGTGCGGACTGCAGGCCATGGCCGCCTTGGACCATGCCGGCGGTTTCGAGGCGCTGCTCGCGACTCATGTCCTGGCATGGGAGCAGCTTTGGCGTCGATTCGATATCCGGGTCCAGGACTCGGGCGGCATCGAGCATACGCTCGGCGTCCTGCGCCTGCACATTTTCCACCTGCTGCAGACCGCCTCGCCCCATGTCATGGACCTCGACGTGGGGGTGCCGGCCCGGGGCTGGCATGGCGAGGCCTACCGCGGGCACGTGTTCTGGGACGAGCTGTTCATCTTTCCCCTGCTCAATCTGCGCCTGCCGGAGATTACCCGCTCGCTGCTTCTCTACCGCTACCGCCGGCTCGGGGCCGCCCGCGCCAATGCCCGGCAGGCGGGCTACCTGGGCGCCATGTACCCCTGGCAAAGCGGCAGCGACGGGCGGGAGGAAAGCCAGCGATTGCACCTCAATCCCCGCTCGGGCCGCTGGATACCCGATCCGACCCACCTGCAACGCCACGCCAACGCGGCCATCGCCTACAACATCTGGCAGTACTACCAGACCACCCGGGACATGGAGTTCCTGTCTTTCTGCGGCGCCGAGATGTTCCTGGAGATCGCCCGCTTCTGGGCCAGTATCGCTACCTACAACGACAGCCTCGGGCGCTACGAAATCCTTGGCGTCGTGGGTCCCGATGAGTTCCACACCGGCTATCCGGACGCCGATGCGCCGGGTCTCAACAACAACGCGTACACCAACGTGATGGCGGTATGGGTGCTTTCGCGGGTATTCGAGTTGCTGAAGCTGTTGCCCGCAGCCCGGTGCCGTGAACTTCGGGAAACGCTTGCCCTGGATGACAAGGAGCTGGCGCACTGGGAGGAAATCAGCTGCAAGATGCGCCTCGTCTTTGACGGCGATGGGATCATCAGCCAATTTGAAGGCTACGAGGAACTGCAGGAGCTCGACTGGGACGCATACCAGCGGAAGTACGGCGATGTCCACCGCCTGGACCGCATTCTGGAGCAGGAGGGGGACACGCCCAACCGCTACAAGGTCTCGAAGCAGGCCGACGTGCTCATGCTGTTTTATCTCTTTTCCGCGGAGGAGCTGGGGGAAATCTTCGATCGCCTTGGCTATCCGTTCGACTACGAGGCGATCCCGCGCAACGTGGACTACTATTCCCAGCGCAGCAGCCACGGCTCCACTCTGAGCCGCGTGGTGCACGCCTGGGTGCTGTCCCGTTCCGACCGCCCCCGCTCCTGGCAGTTCTTCCGGGAGGCCCTGGAGAGCGACGTCGCGGACATCCAAGGGGGCACGACGCGGGAAGGCATCCACCTGGGCGCCATGGCCGGCAGCGTGGACCTCATCCAGCGCTGCTACACCGGCATGGTGACCCGGGAGGACGTGCTCTGGCTCAATCCCTCCATCCCGGACGCGATCTCGAGCTTGGAGATGACTCTCCGGTATCGGGGTCACAGCCTGAATCTTCGCCTGACCCGAAAACTCCTTGAGGTGCGTGCCCTGGAAGGCAATGCATCTGCGATCCGGATTGGGTTCCTGGACGAGGTGCATCCGATCGCGGCTGGCGAGACGAAACGCATCGCGCTGGAGTAGACGGGGAGTTGCAAAATGCCCCCGGCGGGTCAGCGTGCACCGAAAGCGCTGGCGGCGATGCCCCTTCCGTGGTGAGGAATCACATTGCTGATCGGCGCGCGATCGCCCGCGCTATCAGACGAGGAAGCATTCGGTCTGGCGCTGGATGGTCGCCGGCAGACCCTCGTTCAGCCTGTAACGATTCACGAGATCGGAGAGCGCCGGCTCGAACGCAATCGGTTCCTCTACGACCTCGTATATTTCCATCCATAGTAACGGCTCGCCGCGCTTTTTCAGGAGCCGGCCGGCAATGCCGGTTCGCCGCCTGAGTTCGTCCTGCATGGCGCGAACGCGCGATTCCAGCTCCGCCGCGCTGCCCGCGTCGACACGATAATAGATGTAATACGCGAACCCGCTCACATGGGATAGGGCGAGGGCAGCAGCCGCAGACGGGGCCCGTCGGGCGCTTTCCAGAAGAGTTCTCCGCCCTCCGCGCTGGTCACCTGAACAACCGCCAGCAGGTCGAATCCGCCGTCGGGCGAAGGCGCGGCATTCACCACCGTCCCGATGACCTGGCCGGGCGTGTCGGGCGCGTACAGTTCATCACCTGCCACGGGTGCCATCGGCGATTCCAGGTGCGCGAGAAACATGCGGCGCTTGAGCTTGCCCANNCTCCTGTCCCGGGTAGCAGCCCTTCTGGAAACTCACGCCGCCGATCAATTCGAGATTCGCCATCTGGGGCACGAACTGGTCCTGGGTGGCCGGCAGGACTGCGGGAATACCGTCACGGATTTCGTGCCAGTCCCAGGCAGCGGCGCCGGCCGGTGTGGCGCGAACCGCAAGAGCGTCCCACAGGCCGGCCGCCTGCTCCGGCGGCGAAATGAACTCGTAGCGCGCGTCTCCGAGCCGGATCACTTTGACGCCATGGGCGTCACCCACCGTGAGGCGGCCGGAGGGCGCGATGTTCAGGATTTCCTGGAGAGCGCCTGCGGCCCCGGCACCGGCAAGCCCGATGCGGA
>DKBC01000265.1 GCA_002451065.1 Betaproteobacteria bacterium UBA6910 | reverse complement strand
CCGCAATCCGTGGCAATCCGCCAGCCGAGGGCTGTGGCGGCGGCCGCCAGTACGAACACGGCGACCCAGGCGCCGTCCAGCACCGCTGCCATGGCACCAATGCCCAGGGAGGACGCGATCACGACCCAGAGCATGGACGGGTGGGGGGATAGGCGCCAGCGCCCGAGCTGCTTGCCGGCGCCATGCTCCTCGATGGCGAGGAGGGCATGGGCCGAGCCCAGGGTGCCGCAGCGCACTTCCAGGTCCCACTCGTCGTAATCGCCGCCGCGGCGCACCGGGATGCCGTCCGCTTTCACCTCTTTCTCCAGCGTCTCCACCCATTCCTCGGGAGCGCGCCAGGACTCGCGCCAAAGGGTACGCTCCACCGTGACCGGGAAGGCGATGCCGTTGCCGAGCCGGCGCCAGGGCGTGAGGCCATGGCGCAGCCGTCCGATGAGCCGGGCCAGGGGCTGGGCGAGATGCATATAGGCGGTGACGGCCCGGCGCTTGACCCGCTCCTGGAGCGTCGCCGGGCTCTTGGGGAATTCGGCGCGCGCGGCGCTGAGCACCGCCTGGGCGACGGGTGCGGCGACGGCGATCGCGAGCCAGGGAAACGCCCACAGCAGCGGCGGCCACGACAGGCCGAGGAGCGAGAGCACGGCCAGACCCGTGACCACCAGATACCACTCGGGCATCAGCGGCAGGGAGAGCAGGGTCACGGGGGAGGGCTGGTAGAGGGACTGGTAGGCTGCGCTCCCCCACACGCCCCCATAGATGCGCGAGCGGCCCAGGGGCACGGTGAGGGTCAGTCCTCGGCCGTAGAGTTGTCCGGCCCAGGCCAGGTGGCCAGCGGGGTTGTAGCGCTCGGGCCATTTTTCCTCCAGCAGGGCCTCGGCCTTGCCGTAGCCCTGTTGCTGGCGCCAGTACATGGCGAGGGAGTTGCGCCGGTGGTGCCAGTCCATGGCGCCGGCGTGAAAGCCGATCTTGCCGCCGCGCTCCTGCAGCCGCCAGCACAGGTCCACGTCGTCGCCAGCGGCGCGGTAACGCGGATCGAAGCCGCCGATGGCTTCGAGGGCCTCGCGGCGGAACGCCATGTTGCAGCCGGGGATGTGCTCGGCCTCGGTGTCGGAGACCAGCACGTGGACCGGCCCGCCGGGGGCGTTGGCCACGCAATCGGCGATGGGACCGTCGCCGGAAGGCGCGATGTTAGGGCCGCCGACGCCCACACTTTCGGTGGCCGTGAAGCGGTAGGCCAGGTAATGGAGCCAGTGGGGATCGGGGTAGGCGTCGTCGTCGATGTAGGCGACGATCTCGCCGCTGGCTTCCTGCCAGCCGGTGTTGCGGGCGTTGCTCAGGCCGCGATTCTCGGTGGTGATGAGGCGCACGTCGTATTCCGCCGCGATCAGGGGCGTGGCGTCGGTGGAGCCGTCGCTGACGACGATGACCTCGAAATTCGGGTACTCGAGGGCCTTCAGGCCCTCCAGGGTGTCGCGGATGGTGCGCGCGCCGTTGTAGCTGCAGACGACGACCGTGATGCGCGGCCAGTAAAGATCAGGGGGAAAGGGCACCTCGCGGTAGACCTCGCGCACTGTCTCGAGGGCCGCCTTGGGTGTTCGGTCCCGGGTGGTAAGCCCGAAATCCCAGTCGTCGATGTCGTGGCCGCCCCGGTACCACTCGTCGGTCCAGGCGAACACGAAAGTCCCGGCGCAGCCCTCGGCGAAGGCGGTGCGCACCTGCCAGTTCAGGGCCTGCGCCTGCTTCTCGTCGCCGTTGCGGCGGGAGTCGAGGCCGATTTCCGCCATCAGCAGGGGACGCTCGCCGGCGAGGATCTGAAGCCGCGCGAGGTAGGCTTCCAGCTTTTCCCTCGACTCCAGGTAAACATTGAAGCAATGGAGATCGAGGAACGGAAGCCGCAGATACTCGGTGGTCGGATAGTTGACGTAGGTTACCAGTGCGCCGGGATCCTCCTGCTTGACCCCGTCGTAGAGGCGGCGGATGAAGCGCTCGATCCTGCGGCGACCGTACCAGCGGACCATGGCGGGGGGGATCTCGTTGCCGACGGCAAAGCACAGCAGCGCGGGATGATTGGCGCAGGAGCGCGCGCCGGCGCGCACCCGCTCCTCGATGGAGCGGCGGCGGGAGCGCTGGTCTAGGAAGTTGATGTGCTGCTCCCAGGGCAGGCCGACCATGACCTTCAGGCCGTGGCGCTGGGCGGTGTCCAGCAGCCACCGCGGTGGCACGGTGTAGGTGCGCACCGCGTTGATCCCATTCGCGGCCATAGCCGTGAAGTCCTGCTCGACGGTGGCCTGGCCGGGGAACTGGGTCCCGTCCTCGTTCGGAGCGAAGGTGCCGTAGGTGACGCCCTTGACCCAGTACTTGGTGTCGCCGACGAACAGGAACTTGCCGGCGACCCGGATCCGGGAGGCGGCGGCCGGCTCGGTCCCAGACGTCTCGTCCTCAGCGGCGAAGGCAGCCGCGTTCAAAGAAGGCTCGACCCTGCCGTCCGGCGCGTCGTCCGGGTCGGAAGGAGCAAGGTTTGAATGAGAAGTGGAGTGCATGTCTGCTATTTTCCCGCCACGGTCGCACCCCAAGCCGGAAGGGGTGCTCAGCCAGTGGCTCTGAGCGCGTTATACATTTGACAAAATTCAGGTATTGGTGGTGGCCGGCGTCGATGACGATTGTATACCCAGTAGCCGCCTGTGCCAGCGCAGGGCCGTGGACACGATGGTATCGATATCGGAGAGCTTCGGCTCCCAGTCGAGGACCAGTTTTGCGAGACTGGGCGCGGCAATCAAAAGGGGCGGATCGCCGGGTCGCCGCGGCGCTTCGCGCACCGGAACTCTGCGATTACCTGCGCGCTCCACGGCGGCGATGACCTCCCGCACCGAATGGCCGGTACCCGTGCCGAGGTTGAGCGCCGTGGACTTTCCGCCGCGCATCAGGTAGTCGAGGGCCTTGACATGGGCGGAGGCAAGGTCCGTGACATGAACGAAGTCGCGGACCGCCGTGCCATCCGGGGTGGGGTAGTCATTGCCGAAGATCCGGAGCTCGGGCGCCCGTTCGAGGGCCGCGGTGATGGCCAGGGGAATCAGGTGGGTTTCAGGATCGTGATCCTCGCCGATCTCTCCGTCGGGGTCGGCCCCCGCCGCGTTGAAATAGCGCAGCGCCACCGAACGCAGGCCATGGGCTTGTCCCTTCCAGTGCAGGGCCCGCTCCACGAACAGCTTGCTCTCGCCATAGGGGTTGACCGGCCGTTGGGGATGTTCCTCCCCAATGGGCACTTCCTCCGGCAGGCCGTAGGTGGCGCAGGTGGAGGAGAACACCACGTTCTGCACGCCGCAGCTCTGCATGGTCTCCAGGAGGCAAAGCGAATTGATGACGTTGTTGCGGAAATACGCCGCCGGTTCTGCCATGGACTCGCCGACATAGGCGTAGGCGGCAAAATGCACCACGGCTTCGATGTGATGCTCCCGGATGACCCTCTCCACGAACTCCTGGTCCCCGATGTCGCCCTCTTCCAGGGGGCCCCATTTCACGGCCCAATCGTGGCCATAGACGAAATTGTCGATGGTGACCGGCAGGTAGCCGGCCCGGGCCAGGGCCTTGCAGGTGTGGCTGCCGATGTATCCGGCGCCGCCGGTGACCAGGACTCGCGTCTTCATCGCGTTCGCTCGTCTCACGCCACCCAGAGGGAAGCCTGATCCGCGTGAATCACTCTTGGATTCACGGCGCCCCGTCCCAGCAGCTCGTCGAAATAGCGAATGGTGTTGATGAGGCCCTGCTCCAGTTGCACGCGGGGCTCCCACCCCAGCTTTTCGCGGGCGAGGGTGATGTCCGGCTGGCGCTGCTTGGGATCGTCGTGGGGAAGGCTCCTGTGGACGATCTTCGAGCGGGAGCCGGTCAGTTCCAGCACCTTAAGGGCGAGCTCGATCACCGTAAACTCCACCGGGTTGCCGAGGTTCACCGGCCCGGCGAAGTCCGTGGGCGAGTCCATCATGCGGCGGAAACCCTCGATCAGGTCGCCTGCATAGCAGAAGGAGCGCGTCTGGCTGCCGTCACCGTACACCGTGATGTCCTCCCCCTTGAGCGCCTGGACGATGAAGTTGCTCACCACGCGGCCGTCGTCAGGCAGCATGCGCGGTCCATAGGTATTGAAGATGCGGACGATTCGTACATCGACGTTTCCCTGGCGATGATAGTCCATGGTGAAGGTCTCGGCTACGCGCTTGCCCTCGTCGTAGCAGCTTCTGATCCCGATGGGATTCACGTTGCCCCAGTAGTCCTCGGTCTGGGGATGGACCTTGGGATCGCCG
>DKBC01000078.1 GCA_002451065.1 Betaproteobacteria bacterium UBA6910 | reverse complement strand
TGATGGGATGGACTCCTCCCGCTCTTTCGGCATCATTGTGCCATGCTCAAGTCTGTGGTGGGCTGGAGCACACGCGAACAGGAGGAGTCCGAGATGAATGCTACTACCGTTGCCGTGGATCTGGCGAAGAACGTGTTCCAGTTGGCCGTGGCTGATGCGTCCTGGAAGGTTGTCGAGTCGCACCGCCTCACGCGGACCCAGTTCGAGCGCTTCTTCGCCAATCGTGACGTGCGCCTGGTCATCATGGAAGCCTGCGGCTCGGCCCATCACTGGGCGCGCTGGCTCAATAGCCGGCAAATCGAGGTCAAGCTCCTGCCGGCGGCCTATGTCCGCGCCTACCTGCGCCGCAACAAGACCGACGCAGCGGACGCCAGTGCGCTGCTGGAAGCGGCGCGCTGCGCCGAGATTGTCCCGGTACGCGTGAAATCGGTCGAGCAACAGGCATTGCAGGGCCTGCACCGCGTGCGCTCCCTGTGGATGGGCAACCGCACCGCCCGCATCAACACCCTGCGGGGCCTGTGCCGGGAATTCGGCCTGGCGCTGCCCCAGGGGGCGCGCACCGGGGTGGAGGCGACGGCCCGCGCGCTCGCCGATCCGAACTCGCCGCTCCCGGCCCTGATCCGCGGCTCGATGAAACTGCTCGTCGAGGAGATCCGCCTGCTCGAAGCGCGCATCGCCCAACTGGAGCGGGAACTCTCGGCGCTCGCGCGTCAGAGTCCGGCCTGCACCACGCTGCTCTCCATCCCGGGCATCGGGCTCCTGACCGCGACGGCGATGGTCGCGGCCACCGGCGGCGAGGTCTCCCACTTCAGGGACGCCCGCCACTTCGCGAGCTGGTTCGGCCTCACGCCCCGGGAGTATTCCTCGGGAGGACACAGGGTGCTCGGGCGAATCTCCAAGCGCGGCGACCGCTACCTTCGGATGCTGCTCACCCACGGGGCACGCTCGGTGCTGCGGGCAGCCACCGTGGCGCGGCGAGCGGGGCGCTCGCTCGATGGTTTGCGCCTCTGGGCCACCCAAATCGAGGCGCGCAGCAACCACAACAAGGCAGCCTGCGCGCTCGCCAACAAGCTCTCGCGCATCTGCTACGCCACCCTGCGCGACGGCGTGCCCTACGGAGAACCCCGGCGCCAGGGCCGCAAGATCGACCGCACTGCCTTCGCCATCGCCGCCTAGGTCTACAGGAGAAACTCCGCCTTGCGTTCCCCCTTCCCGCGTTTGCACAGAGACTGATCGCCCATCATGGCAATACAGGTCGCACCCACACGGAATGACGCCGATAACTCCGCCGGCAGCTTCACGCCTGCCGCTTGCAACGATTGGCGCTCCGTGGGCAGATTCCATGTCGTCACGGGCCGCGACGAGCCCACCCCAGATGCCGGATATACGACTGCATGCGCTTCCCACCTTGCCAGAACTATCGATCACGCCTTTGCGCTTCGGGAGGAGTCCATATACGGGGTTAGCCCCCGCTCTTAGTGCCCTGGACATTGATTGACTCGCATAACTCTCGGACGCCGCTGCATCTCGGGACCGAACTCCAAAACCTGCACCACTCCATAACGTTGCGGTCGGGTTCGAATTTGGGGCTCATCCTATCGCGGTCTCGAGCGAGACGAGCGCGCTTTCCGTTGAATGCCCCATCGAGCGTCTCGCGAGTCAGTGTGCCCTGAAACCGAATCTTCTGGCCATTGATCGAGGACCAAAACGCTAGGCGCCCGGTCTTCGAATCGAAGCTCGGGTCATTGATCACTGAGCACCGAGGATCGCCGCAGAGACCTGCGTGTACGTCGAGCAATCCGAGAACTCGCTCGTCATACTTCCAGAGGCTCAGCGAGTAACCCGCACAGTGCTCGCCACCGTCTTTCGAGGAGACGTTGTGAAAACTGCCGACGTAATGAAACTGGTCAGCCGGCATTGCGACGGGCGGGAAAATTAGCAAAAGAAGGAGGAGGACAGGCCGGGTCACTGCGTGTTCCACCCAAGGGGCTAACGNNAACGCCAAGTTAAGCGGCAAAGAAGTGTTGGCGCCCGAATTGCGAAGGCAATTTGGGCGACAGGTTCCTTCGTCCGCTTCAACTTCATGTTATGTGCCCCGCACCACGATCTTGCCACCCGCTTGATTCGCATCCATCAGCTCGTGCGCTTCGCCGAGGTCCTCGAACTCAAACACGGGTCCTGTCTGGACGCTCAGCACGCCTCCTTCAATCAAGCGGATATAGCTTTGCAATTGCTCCCGATTGAGGTCGGCAGCTTCGCCGCTGTAGGAAGTCAACTTTACTGCCGTTGGTATATCACCCATTGGGTGGAAGTCGTCCAAAGTCCAACTGCCACCCAGTATGCCGGTCATGCAGACGATCCCGCCACGGCCCACGCATTTGAGCGAATCAAGCAGGGTTGTAGTACCAATCAACTCTAGAACGCGGTCATACGGTTGGTCCCGGGTATCTAGGACCTGTTTCGAAAGGTTCCCATCGTCGATCCAGACCTCATCTGCTCCTGCTGATCGCAAAGCATCTGCTTTCCCCAGGCTCCTGGACGTTGTACCGACCGTCAAACCTGCCTGCTTTGCCAAGGCCAGGGCAGCGATACCGATTGATGATGTGCCGCCCCGGATCAGCAAAGATGTCGCCCGTTCTATTTCAAGTCCGACGTAGAGTGAACCGTGTGTCGTCTGCAACATCTCGGGGTACGCGGCGAGTCGCTCCCAGGAGAGTGTTGTTTCCAGAGGGAATACGCAGGCGTGTGGAACCAACGTGTATTCTGCATACGAACCATCAAACTGGCGGCCCATCCCACCCATAATTGCCGCAACAGAAGAACCGACTTCGACGTCCATTCCGCCGGTGTCGACAACCTCACCAACACATTCGATACCTAGAACTCTCGGAAACTGGACAGTTGGCGAGTCCCCAATGCGCGTAAACCACTCAGAACGGTTTAATCCGAACGCTCGCACGCGAATGAGCACCCAGCCATCACGAGGACTAGGTGTCTCAACTTCTTCTAGCCTTAATTTTTCCGGTCCGCCGGGTTCTCGTATCACCCACGCTTTCATTCCTTTGACCTACGCTCGATGTCGTTCGGGCACATAACGTTCCGCATGACCCGCCGCGAAGCGGTCGCTGTCGATGCGGTGGTTAGCAGGCACGTACACGAGATTGCCAGTAATAAGGGCGCCGTGCATGGTGTGCCACCGCGAATATGACGATCCCTTCGGGCTCGGGCCGGTAGATGAGTGAAAACGGAAATCCCATCACGAGGACCCGGCGCGTGTTGGAGCGAAATTGCGAGCCCGATTGCGGAAAGGCAACGGCGCGCGGCGGCCTCTTCGACTGCTGCGGCGAAACGCGCACCCAGGCGCCCTTCGATCTCACTGTAATAGATCACCTCGGCAAGAAACTCGAGGCGTGCGGCGGCGATGAACCGCGCGCGATTCACCGAGCGAGCCGTCTAGCCTCGGCAAATACACTTTCCGCGGAAAATGTAGGCAATTCGCCGCGATCGTATGCAGCAGCCCGTTCCTCGATCTCCAACTCCCACGCCTTTTCGATCTCAGCGAGGGGCGCATCGCGGAGTGACTCCAGCAATAGTTCGGCAAGTCTGGCCCGTTCTTCCGGCGACAAGGAGCGCGCCCGAGCTTCTAATTCCTTAAGCGTGTCAGCCATAGACAAATCCTCCAAACGACGCCCCCATTGTACGCCCCCATCAAGAGGTCTGCATCGTGCACGCTAACGTGGAGTTGAGCCGCCTGCGTAGCGCGGTCGGCTTGAATGATGGGATGGACTCCTCCCGC
>DKBC01000024.1 GCA_002451065.1 Betaproteobacteria bacterium UBA6910 | reverse complement strand
CCGAGCCCCACCGCCGGGAGCCCGTCCACGCGAACGATGTTGCGCTCGTCCGCCGCCCCCAGGGTGGCATGGCCCACGTCCCGCAGCCGGACCGGGTAACCGCCGCGCTCGACGACGATGATGCGGTTGAATTCTTCCGGCGTGCGCAGATCGGTCTCCGAGAGCACGGTGAACTCCCGCTGCCGGCTCTCGATCCGCCCGGCGGGAACTTCCAGGTTCTGCCGCCGCAGGGCGTCCTCCACGTCCTGCACCGTGAGCCCGAAAGCCGCCAGCCGCTCGCGGTCGAGCCATACGCGCATGGCATAGCGGCGCTCGCCGCCGATGATGACGCTGGCCACGCCGCGGACCGTTTTCAGCCGGTCCGCCACCACCCGGTCCGCGTAATCGGTGATTTCCAGGGGGGAGTGGCGCGCGCTGTAGAGGCGCATCCAGATGATGGCCTGGGCATCGGCCTCGATCTTGGCCACCACCGGCTCTTCTGCGGCGTCGGGCAGGCGTCCCCGGGTGCGCGAAACCCGGTCCCGCACGTCATTGGCCGCGGCGTCCACGTCCCGCTCGGTCACGAATTCCACCGTAACCTGGGAGACCTCCTCCCGGGAGACGGACTTCAGGGTCTTGATGCCCTCGATGCCGGAGAGGGCGTCCTCCAGGGGCTGGGTGACCTGGCTCTCCACCACTTCCGCGCTGGCCCCCTTGTAGACGGTGCGCACGGACACCACCGGAGAATCGATGTTCGGATACTCCCGAACCGTGAGCCTGAGGAACGAAATCACGCCCACCAGCACGATGAGCAGGCTCATCACCGTGGCGAGCACGGGGCGGCGAATGGAAATGTCCGGGAGGATCATGGAACCGTCGCGCCGCGGGCCGTCAGCCCGCGGCCCCCGGCGCCGGGGGCTTTCCCGGATCGCCTTGAGCCGCCGGCGGCGGCCCTCCCAGCGGCGTGACCGGCGTTCCGTCCTGGAGCTTGAGCTGACCCTCGGTCACGACGACGTCGGAGGCGGAGAGGCCGCCGACGATCTCCACTTCGCCGGGCGCCCGGTGGCCGGTCTTCACCTCCGTGAGCGCCGCCTTTCCATCCACCACCCGGAACACGAAATTCTCGCGCCCCCGGGGCACGATGGCCTGCTCGGGAATCATCAGGGCATTCGCCCGCTCCCCCAGCACCAAGCCCACCCGGGCAAACATGCCCGGCCGCAGCTTAACCTCCAGATTGGGCATGCGGGCACGCGCCAGCACCGTGCGGCTCGACTCTTCCACCGCAGGCTCCACCGCGTAAATCGACCCTGAGAACACTTCATCGGGATAAGCGTCCACCCGCATCGACACCTCCTGCCCCGGGCGAACGCGTCCAAGGTAAATCTCCGGAACACGGAAATCCAGCTTGACGATCCCAATGCCTTCCAGGCGCGCAATATCCTGGCCCGCCTTAACGTAGGCGCCGGGGCTTACCTGCCGCACGCCGGCCACACCCTCGAACGGCGCCCGGATCAAGGATTTCTCGAGCCGCGCCGCGATTTCCGCCTCGCGCGCAAGAGAGCTGTTGAGGTTCTGGCGGGCTTCGTCCAGCGCCTGCATGCTGATGAAATTCTTTTTCTGGAGCTCCTCCGCCCGCTCAAGGCGGCTGCGATTGAGGGCCAGCTCCGAGCGCACCGCGGCGAGCTGGGCTTCGACCTCGGACGCGTCGAGGGAGATCAGCTTCGCGCCCTTGCGCACCGGCTGCCCCTCCTCGAAATGGATTTCGGCGATGCGCCCGTCGATTTCCGGGCGTATCATCACCGCCTCGCTGGCAAGCACCGAGCCCACCGCGGTGACTTCTTCGGTGATCTTGCCGACCTTGACCGGGCCGGTCTTCACCGGTATCCCTCTGGGAGCGGACCCCGGGCCCGTCGCCGCCGGTGCCGGCGCCTGGGCCGAATTGCCCTTTCCCCCGTAGCGAAACCAGGCGGCGCCGCCGCCCAGCACCGCGACACCGAGGAGGACTGCGAGGATTCTTTTCATGAATGAGCGAGTTCTGGAAGGAGTGAGGGCTGCGAAATTCGACCGCTAGCTTACAATGTTGTTCCTCACCTATCCACAAAGCCGGGTAACCAACCCGTCATGCGGCTCACCCTGGACGCCATCGCCGTACTCGACGCCATCGACCGCAAGGGCAGCTTCGCGGCAGCGGCGGAGGCGCTGAACCGCGTTCCTTCCGCCATTACCTATACCGTCCAGAAGCTAGAGCAGGATCTCGGGATCAAGGTGTTCGACCGGGCCGGCCACCGGGCCACGCTGACCGAGGCGGGACGCGAGCTGCTGCGGGAGGGCCGCCACCTGCTGCGCGCCTCCGAGGAACTGGAATGCCGCGTCAGACGCGTCGCAACCGGCTGGGAAGCGGAGCTGCGCGTCACCCTCGACGACATCATCCCCATCGCGGTGCTGCTGCCGATGATCCGTGATTTTTACGCCGAGCAGCATGGAACGCGGGTACGCGTCACATCGGAAGTGCTGGCGGGCGTTTGGGACGCGCTGTGGTCCGGGAGGGCGGATTTGGCCATCGGCGCACCGGGCGAGGGACCGCCCGGCGGCGGCTACGCCACGCGCCCCCTGGGTTCCCTGGAATTCGTCTTTGCCGTGTCCCCGGAACATCCCCTGGCATGGAAGCCGGAGCCGCTGCGGGGCGAGGACATCCTTGAGCATCGCTCCGTGTCCGTGGCGGACAGTTCGCGAAATCTCCCGCCTCGCACCACAGGCATCCTGTCCGGACAGGACGTGCTCACGGTACCCGACATGCAATCGAAGAGGTTGGCCCAGCGCATGGGGCTCGGGGTGGGTTACCTGCCCCGCAAAATTGCCGAGGAGGATGCCGCCGCCGGCCGGCTGGTGATCAAGGCGGTGGACGAGCCCAAACCGCCCGCCGCGCTGCATATCGCGTGGCGCACCAACCAGGAGGGGAAAGCCCTGCGCTGGTTCCTTGACCGCCTGCAAGACCCGTCCGAGATCCGCTCGGCGATCGGCCTCCGTCCCTGAGTCAGGCCTGATTGGCCTCCTGTGCCGCGATTTCCTTCCGCACCTGGTCCATGTCCAGGGCCTTGACCTGGGAGATCACGTTGTCCAGCGCCCCCGCCGGCATAGCACCGGGTTGGGCGAAGATGACGATCTGTTCCCGGAAGATCATCAGGGTGGGAATCGAGCGGATGTTGAAGTGGGACGCGATTTCCTGTTCCTCGTCGGTGTTTACTTTGGCGAACACAATGTCCGCGTGCTGCTCCGACGCGGCCTCGAAGACCGGCGCAAACCCGCGGCACGGCCCACACCAGGGCGCCCAGAAATCGAC
>DKBC01000353.1 GCA_002451065.1 Betaproteobacteria bacterium UBA6910 | reverse complement strand
CACCGCAAGGGGCGCCAGGATGCCCGCCGCGGCAAGATCTTCACCAAGTTGATCAAGGAGATCACGGTGGCGGCCCGGCTCGGGGGCGCCGATCCCAATTTCAACCCGCGGCTGCGGCTGGCGGTGGACAAGGCCAAGGCCGAGAACATGCCGGGGGACAACATCAAGAACGCCATCAAGCGGGGGACGGGCGAACTGGAGGGCGTCAGCTACGAGGAAATCCGCTATGAGGGGTACGGGATCGGCGGTGCCGCGGTGATGGTGGACTGCATGACCGACAACCGGACCCGCACCGCGGGCGACGTGCGCCACGCCTTTACCAAACACGGGGGCAACCTCGGGACCGACGGCTCGGTGGCCTACCTGTTCAAGCACTGCGGCCAGATCGTGTTCGCGCCGGGGACCAGCGAGGACAAGGTAATGGAGGCGGCCATCGAGGCCGGGGCCGAGGACGTGCTGACCAACGAGGACAAAAGTCTCGAGGTGATCACCGCGCCCGGCGACTTCGACCGCGTGCGGCAGGCCCTGGAGCGGGCCGGGCTCAAGCCAGAGCTGGCGGAGGTCACCATGAAGGCCAGCACCGAGATTTCTCTGGCCGGTGAGGATGGCATCAAGATGCAAAGGCTCCTCGACGCGCTGGATGACCTGGACGACGTCCAGGAGGTCCATACCAACGCGCTGATCGAGGACTAGCGCAAGGCCTGACGGAGAGCCGCCGCCATTCGCATTCTCGGCATCGACCCCGGTCTGCGCGTCACCGGTTTCGGCGTGATCCAGAAGACCGGGAAGCGGCTCGAGTATGTCGCGAGCGGATGCATCCGCTCGCCGGACGCCGAGCTTCCCATGCGTATCCGCCACATCCTGGAGGGGCTGGGCGAGATCATCGCCCGGCACCAGCCCCAGCAGGTGGCCCTCGAGGAAGTGTTCGTGAACGTGAATCCCAAGTCCACCTTGCTCCTCGGCCAGGCCCGGGGGGCCGCCATCTGCGCCGTGGTGACCCACAACCTTCCCCTGGCCGAGTACACTGCCCTGCAAATCAAGCAGGCAGTGGTGGGGACTGGTCATGCGCGGAAGGAGCAGGTCCAGGATATGGTGAAGCGGCTGCTCAAGCTGGAAGGCGACCCGAGCCCTGACGCGGCGGACGCGCTTGCCTGCGCCATATGCCACGCCCATGGAGGTCTAGGGCTCGGCCGGCTCAGCACCCGGGGCTACCGCATGAAGCGGGGCCGGCTCGTATGATCGGGAGGATTACCGGCGTACTGGTGGAGAAGCACCCGCCCCTGGTCCTGGTGGACGTCCAAGGTGTTGGCTACGAGATCGACGTCCCCATGAGCACCTTCTACAACCTGCCCCCGGTCGGCGAGCGAGTGCTGCTGCACACCCAACTGGTGGTGAGGGAGGATGCCCACTTCCTTTTCGGTTTCGGGACCGAGGGGGAGCGCGAAGCATTCCGGCAGCTCCTGAAGATCGCAGGAATCGGCGCCCGCACCGCCCTAGCCGTACTCTCCGGGCTGAGCGTCAACGATCTCCGGCAGGCGGTGGCGGCCCAGGACGGCGGGCGCCTGGTGAAGATCCCCGGCATCGGCAAGAAGACCGCGGAGCGCCTGCTGCTGGAACTGCGCGACAGGCTGGGTGGAACGGGTACCGCGCCGGGCGGCGCGGAGCCCCCCCCCGCCAGCAGCGACGTTCTCAATGCGCTGCTGGCTTTGGGCTACAATGAGCGCGAAGCGTCATGGGCGATCAAGCAGCTCGCCGCCGGGCTTTCTGTGTCCGAAGGCATACGCCAGGCGCTCAAGCTTCTCTCCAAAGCGTGATTGAATCGGACCGCCTGATCGCCGCTGCCAAGGCTTCTCCCCAGGAAGAAGCGCTGGAGCGGGCGCTCCGCCCGCGGCATCTCACCGATTACGTGGGCCAGGAGAAGGTCCGCGGTCAACTCTCGATTTTCATCGAGGCCGCGCGCCGCCGCGGCGAGGCCCTGGACCACGTCCTGCTGTTTGGGCCGCCCGGGCTCGGCAAGACCACCCTGGCGCACATCGTGGCCAATGAGCTGGGCGTCGGTCTGCGCCACACCTCGGGGCCGGTGCTGGAGCGGCCCGGGGACCTGGCGGCAATTCTCACCAATCTCGAGCCCCGGGACGTCTTGTTCATAGACGAGATCCACCGCCTCTCGCCGGTGGTGGAGGAGATCCTTTACCCGGCCCTGGAGGATTACCAGATCGACATTATGATCGGGGAGGGCCCGGCGGCGCGCTCCCTGAAACTGGATTTGCCGCCTTTTACCCTGGTGGGGGCCACCACCCGGGCCGGCATGCTCACCAATCCGCTGCGGGACCGCTTCGGCATCGTGGCCCGCCTCGAGTTCTACACGCCGGAGGAACTTTCCCGCATCGTCACCCGCTCGGCGCAATTGCTCAACGTCGAGATCGAGCCCCAGGGTGCCCTTGAGATTGCGCGCCGCTCCCGGGGCACGCCGCGCATCGCCAACCGGCTGCTGCGGCGGGTGCGTGACTACGCCGAAGTCAAGGCCAAGGGCGCTGTGACCCGGGAGGTCTCGGACCTCGCGCTCAAGATGCTGGACGTGGACGGTGCCGGCCTGGACGTGATGGACCGGAAGCTGCTGCACGCGGTGATGGACAAGTTCGGCGGAGGGCCCGTGGGCCTCGACAATCTGGCGGCTGCCATCGGCGAGGAGCGGGACACCATCGAGGAGGTGCTGGAACCCTTCCTGATCCAGCAGGGATACCTGCGGCGGACCCCGAGGGGGCGGATGGCGACGGCCGCCTCCTATCAGCATTTCGGCCTGGCGCCGCCCCGGGGCGGGCTGAGCGGCGAGCTGTGGGAGGATGCTTGACCACCCATCCCCGTTCCGCGCCCCATGAATACTCCCTGGCGGTGCGGGTGTATTACCAGGACACCGACGCCGGCGGCGTGGTTTATCATTCGCGCTACCTGGATTTCATGGAGCGCGCGCGCTACGAATGGCTGCGGGCCCTGGGTTTCGACCTTGGCCGCCTGACCCGGGATTTCAATATCGTGTTCGTGATCCGCTCGGCGACCCTGGAGTTCCTGAGGCCGGCGCGCCTGGATGACCTGCTGCAGGTGACCGCCCGGGTGGCGGAAGCCGGACGCAGCCGGGTGGTGATCGCCCAGCGCATCCTGCGGGACCATGCCGCCCTGGTGGAGGGCACGGTCAACGCGGTCTGCGTCAATCTGGACAACTGGAAGCCGGTGGGAATTCCTGCGGCTATTCGTCACGCTTTCGAGGGCTGACCATTAAATGAACGTTGCTCAAGACCTGTCTTTCGTCGCGCTGCTCCAGAACGCGAGCGCCCTGGTTCAGCTCATCATGGGACTGCTGCTGGCGGTCTCGTTCCTCTCCTGGTATTACATCTTCCGCAAGATGTTCGTGATCCGCCGTGAGATGGGCCTCAACGACGAGTTCGAGAAGGACTTCTGGAGCGGCTCCGACCTCAATGCCTTGTACCAGAGCGCGGCCAGCGCCCGCCACAGCTCCGGCGGCCTGGAGCGGATCTTCGAGGCCGGTTTCCGCGAGTTCCTCAAGCTCAAGCGCCAGGCAGGGCAGGAGGCGCGGGCGGTGATGGAAGGCACGCGCCGTGCGATGCGCGCCACCTTCCAGCGGGAGAACGACCGCCTTGAGCGCCATCTCGCGTTCCTGGCGACCGCCGGATCGGTGAGCCCCTATGTCGGGTTGTTCGGTACGGTGTGGGGCATCATGAACGCGTTCCGCGGCCTGGCCAACGTGCAGCAGGCGACCATCGCCCACGTGGCGCCCGGGATCGCGGAGGCCCTGATCGCCACCGCCATGGGGCTGTTCGCGGCCATTCCCGCGGTGGTGGCGTACAACCATTTTGCCCACCGCATCGACCGCATCTCCAGCCGCTTCGAGAGCTTCATGGAAGAGTTCACCAACATCCTGCAGCGGCAGGCTTCCGCCTGAGGACGGGACGCCCGATGGAATTCGAACGGCGCTCGAGCCGGCGGCTGGTGAACCAGATCAACGTCGTGCCCTNNGCTGCTGGTGATTTTCATGGTCACCGCACCACTCATCAACCCTGGGGAGATCGAGCTACCCCAGATCGGCAAGTCCCTGAAGACGCCGATGGCGCCCCTGGAAGTGACCATCAAGGCCAATGGAACATTGCTGCTGCGGGACCGGTCAAAGTCCGAAAGCGACCGCGTGGTTTCCCGCGGCGACCTGGTGCAGGCGGTCAAGGACAAGCAGTCAAGGAATCCGGAGCAGTCCGTGGTCATTGCGGCCGACAAGAGCGTGCGCTACGAGGAAGTCATCAATGTGCTCGATCTTCTTCAGCAGGAGGGAGTGAAGAAGGTGGGGCTCCTCGCCAAGCC
>DKBC01000320.1 GCA_002451065.1 Betaproteobacteria bacterium UBA6910 | reverse complement strand
TCCTTCATGCCGGTGGCGCGCCAGAGGGCGCGGGCGCCGGCCATGTTGCGTCCGTGGGTAGTGGTGCGTGAGCGGTAGGTCGGCATGGGGAAACCTCAGTTCGAGAATGGGATCGCCGGAGCGGAAAAAGCGAAAACGCGGGGCGGTTATAATGCGCGATTCCTTGCAGGATTGAAAGCTTCGACCGATGCTGGTGCATCCGGGTTTCGACCCCGTTGCCATCCACCTGGGCCCCGTCGCCATCCGCTGGTACGGCCTGATGTACCTGCTCGGGTTCGGGGCAGCATTTTTGCTGGGCCGCTACCGGATCAAGTCCCGGGCCGACGCGCCCTGGAACGCCAGGGAATTCGACGACGCCCTGTTCTACGGCATTCTTGGCGTGATCCTGGGCGGGCGGCTGGGATACATTGTGTTTTACAAGCTCTCCGATTACCTGGCCTCCCCCCTGAAGATCTTTGCCGTGTGGGAAGGCGGGATGTCTTTCCACGGCGGCATGCTCGGGGTTGTCGCGGCACTGTGGCTCTTTGCGCGCAAAAACCGCAAGAGCCTGCTTGCCATCGGGGACTTTGCGGCGCCCCTCATCCCCATCGGCCTCGGTGCCGGGCGCATCGGTAATTTCATCAACGGGGAACTCTGGGGGAGGCCGGCGGACGTCCCCTGGGCCACGGTATTTCCAGCGGCGGACAATCTGCCCCGACATCCGTCCCAGCTCTACGAATTCGCGCTGGAAGGCGTGGTGCTGTTCCTCATCCTGTGGCTTTACTCCGCCAAGCCTCGCCCGGCCGGCGCCGTCACCGGGTTGTTCCTGCTCGCTTACGGGGCATTACGGTTCGGGGTCGAATTCACCCGGGAGCCGGACGCGTTCCTCGGTTTCCTGGCCTTGGGGCTGACCATGGGGCAGTGGCTGTCGCTGCCGATGGTGCTGGCGGGGGCGGGCCTGATCGCCTGGGCGTACCGCCGGGGCCGGGCAGGATAGACTTTTTCCCGCATGGGCTTGCGGCTATAATGGCGCGCTTCGTGGGGCGGTAGCTCAGCTGNNTTCGATCCTCCTCCGCTCCACCAGGGTTTCTTGGGCCGGCCCGCGGGCTGGCCTTTCTTCCCTCCAGGTTTTTCCGCTCCTCCGACGCCGCAGTGAGAATGCAATGACCAAGCAGCAGCCCGAATCCCTCGTGATCACCGCCACCGGGGACGACCAGGTGGGTCTCGTGGAACGTTTTTCGAGTCGCGTCACCGAAGCCGGCTGCAACATTGAGGAGTCCCGCATGGCGGTCCTCGGCGGGCAATTCGCCATCATCATGCGGGTGGCCGGTAGCTGGGCCGCGCTCTCGAAGCTGGAGGGACAGCTGGAGGTGGCCGGAAAGGAGTTGGGCCTCACGATTGTCCATGCGCGTACGCGAGACAAGGCCAAGGCCCGCGCCCTGGTCCCCTATCACGTGGACGTGGTGGCCCTGGATCATCCCGGCATCGTGCACAGCCTGGCGCGGTTCTTCTCGCGCCACGGCATCAATATCGAGGAACTGCAGACCGACACCTATCCCGCGCCCCACACCGGCGCCCCCATGTTCTCGGTGAGGATGACCGTGGGTCTGCCCGCTGACGCCCATATTTCCACTCTGCGCAGCGACTTCCTTTCCTACTGCGACGACCTCAACCTGGACGCGACGTTCGAGCCTGCCAGGGGGTAGTTCAGCCCCTCCCCGCGGTTTTCTCATTTGGAGACGCGCTGGTAGATGGCGCGGCAATCTGCGCTGCCGTCGGCCGGGACATCCTTCCTGGTCAGGACATCAAACACGAAGCCATATGCATAGTAGATGTTGCGGGCGGCGGCCATCGCAATCTCTTTCGGCGCCGTCGAAATCTGCGGGTTCCTTAGGGTGCCTCCGATCTGCAATGCGACGTCCGCGGTAAATACCGCGGGCCGCTTGGATTTGGGAGCGATGATGCCCTTCAGCGCTTCCGTTTCAAGGTCTATTTCCAGCTCCCCAGCGGCGCGGACGCGGGTTGCGTCCAGCAGTATCGTGTTGCTCTTGGCGATGCCGTCGCTGATGGCGAAACTCCCCACCGCGCAATTGAGCTTCGACGCCGAATCGGAATCGAAGGTGTCCATCAGGACACTGAGAAGTCCGGCGCCCAGGCGGTCGAGACCCTTGACCCGCCGCTCCGTCGGAAAAACCAGAAGGTCAAGGCTGCCGTTGAGATGGGGCGCGATGTGGGCCAGTCTTGCGTTGGCGGAAAGGTCGAACTTCAGGCTCAGTTCGCCCTGGTCTTCGCTGGCAAAGTCCAGAGCCTTCAGCAAGGGGCCGTAGCGGAAGCGCGGGACATCTGCCCGCGCCTGGAGGCGGGGCGGATCGGAGGAAAAATCGGCGTCTGCGCTGGCGGTGAGGCTGCCGTCGGGTGTCTTGATGCGAATCCGTGGAACGCTCAGGCGTCCCGCTTTCAGCGTAGCTTCGAGGTCTCCGCTTCCCAGCAGCGAACCCTGCGCGGTTACGCGCTCTGCCTTGAAATCGACGCGGGCATCAAACCGGCGCAGCGCCTGTACCACGTCCTCTTCCGGGGCCCGGGTGTCTTTGCGACTGATCCCAGATTCTGTCTTGGGCCGCGGGGCGGTCTTGTCAGCCGTTGGCTCATCGGTCCAGTGCTTCAGGCCTAGGTCTTCCACGCGCAATAGGGGAGCGGTGAGGTCCATGGCGTAATAGGGCCGGTCTCCGGGTTTGTGCGAGATCCTGCCGGCGGCCTTGCTCTCTCCGACCGCGATTTTCACGTCCGCGGACAGTTCCCGTTCGCCTCGCGTCAGGACTGCATCCAATGCCAGGGGGCCGACCGGTGGAAGGTCGGCCTCCAGCAAAGCGCTTAACGCGTCCAGACGTTCCGCGCTGGCGTGCAGCTGCAGCCGTCTTGCCGACCCGAATTCCAGGGGAAGCCGGCCTGTTGCCCGCCAATCAAGCTGGGCCAGGTTCCCTTCGGCCTGGAACGGGGTTTCGCCCCCCAGCCATAACTTGTCGAAACGGTCCACCGTTGCCTTGAGGGAGAGGGGGCTTCCCGCCGCGATTCCATCGGCGGACAGGGCCGCAGGTTTCCCGGGTGTCGCGATCAGCACTAGCTGGGACAGTTCCGCGAAAGTCCGCTCCCTGCTATCAAATAGTGCCAGGCGGACGTCCTGGGCATGCAATCGGTAGTCGGCGTTGGCCGCCAGTTCGCCAGGCCGGCTGCCCGAGGTCGAGACATCCAACTCGCCGCTACCTACATTGAAGTACCAGCCAGCGGCTTGCAGCCAGCGCTCGAAATGCTTTCCCTCGAGGGCGCGGCCCCGCAGCGCTGCCGAAATCCCGGGTTTGGCTGCGGTTAAATCGGCCTTGATGCTTCCGTCAATCCTGCTGCCATCCAGCGCCGCGCTGAAAGGCGCAATCTCCAGACGCCCGCCGCGCGTCTTGGCGCTCAAGGCGAGTTTGGGTTCAATGCCTCCGGGGAGGGCGAGGCGCGCCACGTCGAGGGCCAGATTGGCGTCGGGCAGCGACAGATTTCCCCGGATCACTTCGCGATCCGGATCCCGGTTCTTCCTGGGCGGCCCCGCCAGTTCCACGACATCCAGGACGTCGAGCGCGACCTGGGCGTCGATCGGCTGCGGCGCGGGCCGGGTGGCGTACTCGAGCCTTCCCCGTCCGCGGCTCTTGCCCAGTCGCACGGACGCGACATCGGCTTTCCAGCGCCCGTCCGCCAATGAAACCTTCCCCTTCAGCGCCGCGGGCAGGCGGGCGATGGTGTCGACCCCCCCTGCCAGCGCCCCCAGCCGGCCGGCTGGGGGC
>DKBC01000247.1:12233-13551 GCA_002451065.1 Betaproteobacteria bacterium UBA6910 | reverse complement strand
TGCGCTGACTCTCCGGCGGCGGATAGACGCGCAGTTCGCCGCGCCGCGGCGAAGGACACCAAGAGCCTTTTTCAACGCCAAGGACGCCAGGGAATTCGTGACCTTTCGGGCTTCACTTTTCTTGGGTCCCCGGGGTTTTCTGCGCCCTCTGCGTCAAGAGAAGCTCTCGGTGTTGTATCACGCGTTTCGGTCCCGCCAGAGGTGAAAAGTGTACGCGGTGTCGGTGAACCGGAACCCGATGCGGGCACAGAGGTTGAGGGAAGGAAGATTGTTGCAGGAGACCTGGGTGCGGAGACTCGGGAGGCCCTCGTCCTTCGCCGCCCGGCAGATGCAGAGCCAGAAATATTCTCCCAGTCCGGAGGTCGTGCGGCTCCGGCCAAAGCCGGCCACCACCGGATGGTCGCCCTTGCGGGCGCAGAAGCCGACCAGCTCGCCCCGCAGCCGCAGCAGATGGAATACCGCCGCCGGATCCGCCAGCAGGTCGGCAATCCAGTAGGCAAAGCGCCGGTCGGCGAGCTCCGCCGGGCAACGGTGGTCATGGTGGAACCGGTCGTCGGAAAACGAGCCGGCGGCCAGGGGCGCGAGAGCCTCGGTCCACGACCCAGCCTTCTCCGCCGGGGTGGTGAATTCCAGCTCCCGCAGCGAATACCGGGCCGGGACGAAGGCTTCCGGCTCGCGCTCGAAGCGCGACAGCACCGGGTTCTTGCCAAGCACCATCACCGGCGACACGCTGCATTCCACCAGGTAGAAGCCCAGGGTCTGGAGTTCCGGCACCAGCGCCAGCCGTTGCTTGCCCACGCGCGCCGAGACAAAAAAGCGCCCCTGGGCCGCGGCCAGCGCGCCCATTTCCGCGCCCAGCCCGGCGAAATCCGGCGCGTCGAAAAAGTCCGGGCGCACCGCATAACTGGGGACTCCCAGGTTGCGGGTCTCCCAGGGTGTCTCCTTGAGAACGGCGATATCGGTCATGACAACGGAGGCGCTATCTTGCCACGGTCGGCCCGGCGGCGCGGAAGAACGCCGTGAAATCGTGCCCGGCCCCGGCCAGCCGCGCGGGGGTGTCGAGCGCGCCCGCCGCGAGCTTTGCCAGCAGGTAGACCGGCGTCGGGAACTGCCCCTTCTCGGCGAGCCGGACATGGCGCGTCTCCACGCGCGCGAGCTGGAACCCCGTGCGCTCCCCGAGCAGCCGCAGCGACCGGGGATTGAAGAAGCTGACGTGGCCACCCATGGCGCGGAGGCTGAACACTTCCCAGCGGGCCCCCATGGCCCGGGCGGTCCAGCTCCCGCCGTTGGGCGTGGTGGCCATCAGGATGCCGCCGGG
>DKBC01000247.1:0-12153 GCA_002451065.1 Betaproteobacteria bacterium UBA6910 | reverse complement strand
GCCGCCATCAGGAAAGCGCCGCTGGAGCAGCCCACGTCGAGCAGCCGCGCCTCGCCGGCGTTCTTGCCAAGGAGCTGGAGAACGGTCTCGATGCGCCGGCCGCTGACCTCTTCGTGGCGCGCCGTCGAGCGGGCATCGGGCCGGGTGCCGCCGACGGTGTCCCACTTCAGGAGCGCATCCCGGTACTCGGCCTCGGTGCACTGGCTGACGAGCTGCCCGCAGGCGGAACAGCGCAGCAGGGCGCCCTCGGGCAGCACGATCGCGCTGGGTTCCAGGGTTGCGTTGCAGCCCACCGGACAGCGCTGTAGGTATCGCTGCCTCGTCAACCAGTCGATCCCGGTAGAGCGCGTTGCACCGCCTCGATGACGCGGGAAGCCGGCATCTGCTGCAGGCAGTCGGACAGGCTCCGCACATGGCGCTCGCAGCCCTCCTGCAGGCAGGGCACGCAGTTCGCGATGCCCTGAACCAGGGTCACGTTGCCCACCGTTCGGGAGCCAATCCTCTGGAACGGGTTCGCACCTCCGTGCCCCCGCGGCCACGGTCCCCATTTCACCGGGTTCGACGGCCCGTAGAGCGCCACCACCGGCGCGCCCACGGCGGCGGCAAGATGAGTGACCACGGTGTCGGTGCCCACGTATACCTGCGCCTGGCTGGCAAGAAACGCCACCTGGGGCAGGGAGAGTTGTCCCACGAGGTTGACTGTCCCGGGCGGCAGGCGCGGAATCAGCGTCCCGGCGTAAGCGCGCTCTTCCTTTCCTGGACCTCCGGTGAGCACGCTCACGATTCCCTGATCCGCGAGCCAGCCGGCGAGGGCGATCCATCCGTCGGCGCGCCACTGCTTGTAGGGAAACATGGGAAAAAGGTGCAGCAACGCGAAGGGCATATCCCCGCGCGGCGCGGGAGCCAGCGACATGACCCGCAACACATCCTCGGGGGACCACGCCGCCGCTACCCTGGCCACGGGGGTGGCGCCGGCCAGCTCGGCCACCCGCAGGTTCATGAGCACGGTGTGGGTGTCCAGGTTGTCGAAGGGCGCCCAGGCGTGGAGCAGGCGGCGCTTCCAGCCGCTCTTGGGTTCATCCACCAGGGTACCGACGCGGCGCCGGCCCGCGGCGAAGGCATACACCGTGGGCCGGTCGCCGGGAAGCAGGGAAAGCGCCAGGTCGTAGCGCCGCCAGATCCGCGCGAAGAGGGCGACGTGTTCGCCCGCGGACGGCCGCTCGGGAATGGTGAGCACGTCCCGCAGATCCTGGTTGGCGGCAAGGATGCTCTCGGTGCCCTCGAACACCAGGGCGTCGACGGCGATGCCCGGCCAGCTTTGCGCCAGGGAGCGCATCACCGGCGTCGCCAGCAGTACGTCGCCGATGCGGCGGGTGCAGATCACGAGGGCGCTGGCGGGAGAAGTCATCAGGCTATTTCACCACAAAGGCATGGAGACAAAGGGAAAAGCGATTAAACGCAGAGGACGCGAAGAAATTCAGACCAGGGCTATTTGAAAAGCGTTTCCTTCGCGACCTTTGCGTCCTCTGCGTTGAATGATTCTTACGTTTTGGGAGATCAAACATATTGGCTCAGGCCGCGCTCGGCCTCGATGCGGCCGGAGGCCAGGATCTCGTCCAGCCGCCGCTGGTTTTCGGGGAGCGCGCTACGGTCGTTTTCCCGATGCCACAAGTGCAGCACCGGCGCCGCGAAGCGCGCGCTCATGTGGCGCACGCCGGCGCGGATCAGCCGCACCACCAGGTCCGAGTCCTCCAGCCCCCATCCCGAATACGACTCGTCGAGCCCGTTCACCTGCTCCAGGTCCTGGCGCCAGGCGGAAAGGTTGCAGGTCTTGGCCCCCTCCCAGCGCGCGGCTCCGAGCTTGCGCAGGGGTCCCAGGGGCAGGGAGAGCAGGGGAAACAGGCGGTTCACCTCGCGGCGCCGCCAGGCGCCGATCCATTGCGGCCAGCCCCAGCGCTGGATCGGCAGCTTCTCGGCGAGCACGCGGCGGGTGAAGGCTTCCGAGAGCAGCACCCGGTTGGCGGAAATGAACCATCCCGGCTCCGCCAGCCGGCGGTGGGCCGCCACGAACCAGGGCGCGGGAATGCAGTCGCCGTCGCTGAACACCACGTAATCGGCGCGGGTCCCGGCGAGGGCGCGATTGCGGATGGCGGCGGCGCGGAAGCCCCGATCCTCCTGCCAGACGTGGGCCATGGGGAAGGGTGCCTGCCGGGCGTACGCCTCCACCAGCCGGCGGGTATCGTCGGTGGAGCCGTCGTCGGCGACGATGAGCTCGAAATCGCGGTCGTCCTGCTCGAAGTAGCCCTCGAGCACCGCCCCCAGGGCGTCGGGACGGTTGTAGGTGGTGACGACGAGGGCGAGCTTCACTTCGGCTTTTCGGCGAGCAGCATCAGCTTCAGGTGCCGGTAATAGGTGCCCTCGGCGTTGGACACCGCCAGCATGAATCCCTCGCGCCCGTCCAGGAATCCGCCCTTCAGCAAGTAGCTTCGGATGAAGGTCCACAGCCCGCGGACCACCGCCCCGGCGAGGGTCGAGCGCCTTCCGCGCCGAAACGCCATCTCGGCGCCGGCGGAGGAGTAGCGGTTCACCTTCTCCAGCACCTCCTCCAGGGAGGTGAACGCCTCGTGGATCAGGGGCTGGGTCAGGGTGCCGATGTCGCCGTCCACGAGCAGGCGCTCATGAACCAGGTCGTCGGAAAACCGGGCGCGGCCCCGGCGGAACAGGCGCACCACGTGGTCCGGATGCCAGCCCGAGTGGCGCATGTAGCGGGTGACGTAGCGGGAAAGCCGCGGCATGCGGTAAGCGCTGTGGGTTCCCTCCGCCATCGCCGTCTCGATCTCGCGCCGCAGCTCCGGGGTGATGCGCTCGTCGGCATCCAGGGACAGCACCCAGTCGCCGGTGGCGTGGGCGATGGCGCGGTTCTTCTGGGGCCCGAATCCCGGCCACTCCGCGGCTTCCACCACCCGCGCGCCCAGCTCGCGGCAGATGTCCGGGGTGCCGTCGCTGCTGGCGGAATCCAGCACCACCCGTTCGTCGGCCCATGCCACCGATTCCAGGCAGGGCCGGATCGCGTCCGCCTCGTTGCGCGTGATGACGACGACCGAGAGGCTCATGGGTCCCGCAATTTTAGACCGGCGAACAGCAGGGCGCTCATCCAGGCGAACAGCAGCCCCTCGGTGTGGTCGAGCAGCAGGGAATTGAACAGGCTGCCCAGGGCCATGGCCAGCACCAGTCCCCGCGCCAGGTCCCGCTCCAGTGGCGCCAGGCGGCGCGCGTAGCGCCAGGCCACGATGAACAGCAGCAACAGCAGGGCCATCCCCGGCACGCCGGTCTGCGCCGCCATCAGCAGGTACTCGTTGTGGGGGTTGTCGGTGACGAAGCGCCCTTCCGGCACTGCGCGCTGCGCGTAGGCCGCGCCAAAGCCGCCGGTGCCGACGCCGAGCAGCGGGCGCTCGGCGATCAGGGCGGCGGTATTGCGATAGAACTCCATCCGCAGCCCGGCCGAGGTGACGGCGCCGGGCGGTCCTTCCGGCGTCTTGGACGCGAATTCCCCGAGGGTCTCATCCACTCGCGCCCGGATATTGTCCGAGCCCAAATAGCCGGCGACCCCCATCACGACGACGCCGATGGCCGCCAGCGCCAAGCCCCGGCGGCCATAGGTCGCCGTCAGCAGGTAGATTGCGAGAGCGGCCAGCACCAGCCAGCCGGTCTGGGCGTGGACCAGCAACGTCACGTTCACGGTGGAAAGCGCGGCCAGCGCCAGCCAGGCCCGGCGCGCCCAACCCCCGGATTCTCGCGCCAATACTGCGAAAAGGAACGCGGCGAACGCCATCAGGAAGCTGTGGGTCACCCGCAGTTTGAAGGCGATGGCGCTGGTGGGATCGGGCGCCCGCAGCCAGGCCTTGGGGATCAGCCCCGCGGCCACGGCGTAGGAGACCGCGAGGGTGACGGTCAGGCCCGCCGCAATGGCCAGCAACCCGGCGCGACGCCGGCCCGGTTCCAGGAACAATGGCAGCAGCAGCGGGATCAGCGCCAGGCTCGCGTACTTCCTGAGATGCCGCGAAGCCTCATCGATGCCTCCCTGGCTCCAGGCCATGGCCAGGGCCAGCCAGCCCAGCAGCGCCAGGGCGGAGAGCGCTACCGGATTGCGGATCACGCCCGCGAAACGCTTCCCGTAGTTGCCCGCCAGCAGCAAAAAGAGCACGGCCGCGCCGGTGAGGACGCCGTCCGCCGCCACCGAGATCGGAATGGCGAATCCGATGCCGACCGCGGCCCAGCCCCCGAGGCGCTCCAGTCTCGCTGCGAGAGGTTCACCGGGCGGGAACAAGGCCACCGGATTCAGGCGCCCGGCGCGCGGTATTCCGGCACCCAGCTCGGCAGGGTCCGGCGCACCTCCTGGTCGCTGAGGGGGGGCGAACCGAGCCAGGCAAGCAGGGCATTGAGCCAGGCGCCATCGGCCTGGCGGGCGACGGCGACCCGCAGCTTCGGGTGCGGCGTGGGCAGCGTGGTCTCGTCGCCGGCCAGGAGTTCCTCGTACAGCTTTTCCCCGGGACGCAGCCCCGTGAACTCTATGGCAATGTCCTCCTCGGCGAATCCCGAGAGCCGGATCAGGTCCCGGGCCAGGTCCAGGATCCGCACCTGTTGTCCCATGTCGAGGACGAAGATCTCCCCACCTTTCCCCATGAGCCCCGCTTGGAGCACGAGTTGGCAGGCCTCGGGGATGGACATGAAGTAGCGGGTAATTTCCGGATGGGTCACGGTGACCGGTCCGCCCCTGGCAATCTGCTCGCGGAACTTGGGGATCACGCTGCCGGCGCTGCCCAGCACGTTGCCGAATCGCACCATCACGAACCGCGTTTCCGTGCCGTGGGACTGAAGGGCCTGGCACACCATTTCAGCGAGGCGCTTGCTCGCGCCCATCACGTTGGCCGGGTTCACCGCCTTGTCGGTGGACACCAGCACGAACTTCTCCGCGCCGTGGGCCACTGCCGCCGCGGCCACCACGTGGGTTCCCAGCACGTTGTTGACCACCGCTTCCCAGGCGTTCTCCACTTCCATCAGCGGCACGTGCTTGTACGCGGCGGCATGGAACACTACCGACGGGCGGTGAGTGGCGAAGATCTGCTCCACCCGCTTCGGGTTCCGGGCGTCGCCGATGGCGCAGACGATGGAGAGCTCCGGGTGCGACGCGGAAAACTCCTGCTCCACCTGGTAGAGGCCGAACTCGTTGAGCTCGAACATCACCAGCCGCGACGGCCGGAAGCGGGCGATCTGGCGGCAGAGTTCCGCGCCGATGGAGCCGCCGGCGCCGGTCACCAGCACGCACTTGCCTTCCAGCAATTCCCTCAGGCCCCCGCTGTCCAGCTCCACGGGATCCCGGCCCAGCAGGTCGTCGAGCTCCACCTGGCGGATGGCGGAAACGGTGACCTTACCGCTCATCAGGTCGTCGAAAGCCGGCACCGTCAGCACCTTCACTCCGGCGGCGGCGCACATGTCCATGGCCCGCCGGCGCTCGGCGTGGGTGGCCGCCGGCATGGCGATGATGGCGTGCTCCACGCCCATGCGCGCCGACAGACGGTCCAGGGCGTCGAGGGGGCCCAGGACCCGAACGTCATGGAGGTGCAGCCCGTGCTTGCGGCGGTCGTCCTCCAGCAGCCCCACCACGCGCCACTCGCGGCTGCGGGAGAGCTCCTTGACCAGGTTCACCGCGGCGTCGCCCGCGCCCAGCACCAGCACCGGCTTGCCGCGCGCCCCGCCGGGAAGCGCGCCTTCCCGCCATGCGCGGTAGGCGATGCGGCTGCCGGCCATGATCAGCACCAGCAGCAGCGGGTCCAGCGCCAGCACCGAGCGCGGCACGGCGATGGCGGGCCGCAGCATGAACAGGGTGACGCCCACCACCATGGTCGCGACGGCCACGGCATAGAGGATGCGCCGCAGGTCCGGCAGGCTCGCGTAGCGCCACATCCCGCGGTAAAGGCCAAACACCCAGAACAGGGTGCCCTGCACCGGCACCACCCACACCAGATGCTCCACCATCTCGCCCGAATAAAGTTCGGGCACGTCGAAATTGAAACGCAGCAGGTAAGCGAGCCACCAGGCCAGGGCGGCCGCCGCGATGTCGTGGGCGGAGGCGAGCAGCGATCGGGGATTGATGCGCCCGATCATGGCGCCGTTTCCGTCGCGGCGCGGTATTGGCGCCAGCGGCGATCCACCGCCAGCATCAGCAGCGCAAGGGCGATGCCCCAGCCCGCGAGCAGGAGCCATTGCGCCGCCGCCCCCTGTCCCAGGCCCCACAGCCCGCTCGCCGCCACTGCCGCCATCAGCGCATATTCGGCGAGGGCCGTGCCCCGGTGGCCGAGGCCCATCTGCACCAGGCGCTGGTAGTAATGCTCCTTGTGGGCTTGCCAGACCCGCTCCCGGCGCAACAGACGCCTCCCGAGGGTTACCGTCGCGTCCACGGCAAAGGGTGAGAACACCAGGAACGGAAACCACCAGGCCCAGAGCTCCCGGGTCCAGCCCTGCAATCCCAGGGAGGCGGCAAGAAAGCCCAGGGGGATGGAACCCACATCGCCCATGAAGATGCGCGCCGGATGGAAGTTGAAAAGAAGGAAGGCCGCGGCCGATGCGGCGACGCAGAAGTTTAGCATGGCGACATCCGGCGCTCCCCCGAGCCACGCCGCGATTCCATAGGCGCCGAAGCCGGCGGCCGCCATGCCGCCCGCCAGGCCGTCGGAGCCGTCCATGAAGTTGTAGAGATTGGTCATCCAGCCTATGGAGAGCACCACGAACACCGCGCCGGCGGGACCCAGTTGCGGGGCGGCGCTCCAGACCACCATGACAGCGGCCGCCAGGTGGGCGCCGAGGCGGGCGGTAACCGGCATGCCCCGGACATCGTCCAGCAGGGAAACCGCCAGCACCAGCAGCAGTCCGAGCCAGACCGGCACCGGCACCGGCGCCCCCGTCACCCCCCAGGCGGCGGCCACCCCCAGCATGATGCCCAGTCCGCCGGTGCGGGGGATCGGCGTGGTGTGCAGCGAGCGCTCGCTGGGATGGTCCAGGGCAAAGCGGGCTCCGATGCGGACCAGGACTGCGACGGTCGCCAGGCTGAGGGCGAACGCCAGGGGCGGTGCGGCCTCGTTGGGGATCATTTTTTTGTTCCCAGGAACCAGCGCGCGGTCTCGTCGATGCCCTGGTCCAGGGTGAAGGGCGGCGCCCACCCCAGTTCTTCGCGGATGCGCCGGGAGTCCACCTGCAGGGGGGACAGCAGGCGCCGGGCATCCTCGCCGCGTCCCGCCAGCGCGGCCAGGGCGCTCACCAGCCACACCGGCACCGGAAGCAGCCGGGGGGGACGGTCCAGGGCCCGGCCCAGTCGGCGCACCAGCTCGGCGGACGAGACATCCTCGCCGTCGGATACCAGGTAGGTGCCGCCCGCCGCCCGCGGGTGGTCCAGGCAGGTGGCGAGGGCGTGCGCCAGATTATCCAGATACAGCAAGCTGCGCAGGGCCGTGGCGCGGCCGAGAGGCAGCGGGAACCCGCGATCCACCGCCTTCAGCAGGCGCCGAAAATTGCCCCGCACCCCGGGGCCATAGACCAGGGGCGGCCGCAGCACCACGATTTGAGGCGCATCTCCGCTCCGGGCGGCCAGGGCCTGCTCTGCTTCCCACTTGGAAATGGCGTAAGGGTCCCGGGGCGAGGGCGGGTCGTCTTCACGGAATGGCCGATCCGCGGTGGCCTCGCCGTTTACCTTGACGGTGCTGGCGAATACCAGCCGCCGCACCCCCGCCTTGGCCGCTTCCCTGGCCAGCCGCAGGGTGCCTTCCGTGTTGACGCGCCGGTACTCGGCCAAGGGGTCCGGCGCCGGATCCCGCAGCATGTGGACCCGGGCGGCCAGGTGGACCACCGCGTCCACGCCCTCCAGCGCCCGGGTCCAGTCCGTGTCCGGCCCCACAGGGCCTGTCGCCACCACGTCCGACGCGGGCGGCGAGGCCCCGGACTTGAGGGAGCGAACCGATGCCCGCAGGGGCCTTCCCGTGGCGGCGATCTGTTCACAGAGGCGGCGCCCCACCAGGCCGTCGGCCCCGGTCACCAGGACCCTGCCGTTTCCCGCCAGCGAGTTTCCGGCAGTCATGCGCTACCCGGCCGTGTTGGCCACCACGTAATGGGAGGAGCGGCGCAGGAACGGCTTCTCCACCAGGTGCCAGGAAGCAAAGGCCGCGGCGGTGGCGAAGAGCAGCGCGGTCCCGAGCCCCAGGTACGGGTCCCGGGCAAACACGCCGAGGCTGATCAGGGTCTGCAGGATCGGGAAATGCACAATGTAGAGGCCGTAGGACAGGTCCCCGAATTTTCCGAAGTTGCCCAGGTAGGGGAAACCCACGGCGAGATAGATCACCAGCAGCCCGAGGGCCATGGGCTGGAGCGCGGTCGAGACCCAGGAGAAGCTGAACTGCAGAAACAGGACCGAGGCCGCCGCCGCCCAGGGCAGCATCCTTCCCAGGCGATCGCCGTAATAGTAGAGGGCGGCGCCGGTGATGAAGTATGCCAAGGCCCCCGGGAACTGCTGGGCCAGGGTGAAGTAGAGCATCCTGCCGGTGGTCACGAACAGGTGCTCGAAGGCCAGGTAATACCCCACCGAGGCCAGGTAGAGAAAGCCCAGCACCGCAGGCTTGCCGAAGCGCCGGAGGCCCCAGGCGATCAGGGGCACCGAGACATAGAACATCACCTCCACCTTGAGGGTCCACAGGGCGCCGTTGACCGCGGCGAGCCGGTTGCTCTCGAACACGCCCGGCAGGTCGGGGGCGAGAAAATTCAGGAATGCCATGTTGGCCAGGTAATACTTGAGGGTCGCCGGCGAAAGGTACTGGCTCGACGGCAACGTGGTCAAAAAGGCGCCGCCGACGACCAGCAGCGTGATCACGGTAAAATACGCCGGCAGTATGCGGCGCGCGCGCTTCTCGAAATAGTCCCGCAGCGAGCGCGACTTGTCGTAGCTCATGAACACCAGGTAGCCGCTCACCACGTAGAACGCCCTCACCATCATGTCCACCGCGATGAACCGGGGGAAGATCTCCAGTGCGGTTGCGGCCGACAGGGCCTGGGCGTGGACCAGGAATACTCCCATGGAGAACGCGAACCGGAGCAGGTCGAAGTTGTTCCCGCCGCGCTCAGATGCGCCCATCTGAGCTTTCCGTCTCGGTGGTGAGCCACGGCCAGGGCGCCCTGGCGGCGGCGCTGCTGCGGGACCTGGCGGCGTGCGCAACCCGCCCGCTGGAGGTGATCCTCACCCTGAACATCGAGGAGTCTTTGCCCTTCGCCGAAGGCGATTTCGATTTTCCGCTGCTAATGCTGCGCAACGCGAAACGCCAGGGATTTGGCGAGAACCACAATGCCGCGTTCCGGCGCTCGCGGGGAGGGATGTTTTGCGTGCTCAATCCGGATGTCAGGCTAGGGTCGGATCCCTTCCCGGCGCTGGCGTCCCAACTCCAGGATCCGCGGGTTGGGGTGGCAGCCCCCTTGATCGTCAACCCTCAGGGAGAAGTGGAAGACAGCGCCCGGCGTTTTCCTACTCCGTTGAGTATACTGGGGAAAGCCCTGGGCGCCAAACCTCGCCCGGAATACGAGATCGGCGCGGAGCCGGTTTTTCCCGACTGGGTGGCGGGCATGTTCATGCTGTTCCGCCGCGAGGTGTTCGAATCGCTGGGCGGTTTCGACGAGCGCTACTTCCTCTACTACGAAGACGTGGACCTCTGCGCCCGGCTCCGCGCCGCCGGCCTCGAAGTCGTGCTGGAGCCCGGCGTGCGCGCCATTCACCAGGCCCGGCGGGAGAGCCACCGCAACTGGCGCTACCGGGCGTGGCACCTGCGCAGCATGCTGCGGTTCTTCCTAAAGCAGACCCGGCGGTCAGGAGCCCGCCATGGGTGAGTTGCTGAACCCGCGGATTCGCGACCAGGTGCTCCAGGGGAAGATCGTGTGTCCCCGAAGCCGGCGGCCCCTGGTGTTCGACGAGTCCCGGCGGCGGCTCTCGACGGACGACGGGGCCGCCGCCTACCCCGTCACCGAAGCCGGCGTGCCGGTACTGCTTGCTGTCACGGCAGAAAGGATGGCGGAGTTCGAGAGCTCCCGGAACATGGAAGCGGAATACACCTCGGAGGCCATGGAGAGCAAGCGGAGCCTTGCCGGAAAACTCCGGGAACTGCTGTTCAAGGACTACCGTTCGCCCTCCTGCGTTGCCGCCTTTGAGCGCGTCTTTGGCGCGAGTGCCGCCGGGCGCCTGCTGCTTGCCGTGGGCGGCGGCCCGCTCCGCGCTCACCCGGACTTCACCAACCTCAACATCGGGCCGTTTCCCAATGTCGACGTGGTGGGCGACGCCCACCAGCTTCCCTATGCCGACGGCGCGGTGGACGCCATCTACTGCGAGGCGGTGCTGGAGCATCTGTTCGCGCCCAACCGCGCCGTGGAGGAGATGTGGCGGGTTCTCAAGCCCGGAGGCCGGGTGTTCGCCTGCACGCCGTTTCTTCAGGCCTACCACGGTTATCCCCACCACTACCAGAACTACACCCTGACCGGCCACCAGCGGCTGTTCACCGACCGGGGATTCCAGGTGCTGGAGGCCGGGGCCTGCGTCGGGCCGGTCTACACCTGGATCAGCCTGACCCAGATCCTGCTCGCCGAGTACGCGCCCCTGGGCAGAATGTTTTCCCGGGCCTGGCTGCTGCTCTCGGCGCCCCTGCGATCGCTCGACAAGATCATCCACGCCAGGCCGAACGCCCACGTCATGGCTTCCACCACCTACCTGGTGGCGGAGAGGCCCGCTTGATTACGCGACGAGAGGGCCCGTTGTTCCGCGCAACGCGTCCGATATGCCCCGCGCCATGAGCCTGAGCCGGCGCCCGCGTTCCGATCCGAAGCCGAGATAGAGGACGAGCAATCCCGCCAGGCGCACCAGCGCGGCGACGATCCAGGCGCGGGGCGCGTAAGGCCGCCGGGCGAGGATCACGGTGTTGCGGAACAGGTAGTAGTTCCGCTGCGGGCTGTGCAGAGCCACATTGCGCCAGCGGCCGAGCCACACCCGGAGGGTGGCGGTGCCCAGCGTGTGCTCCATGATGGCCCCGCAGGCCCCGAAGGTCCGGTAGCCCCGGGACCTGGCGCGAAACACCCACTCGGTATCCACGTGGTCAATGAACAGCGATTCGTCCATGGCTCCCACCTCATCCAGCACCTGCATCGGAATCAGCGCGCCCGAGCTGATGATGAAGTCCGTTTCCAGGACGGACTCGGAAGCGGCGCAGGGAGTGCGCCTCATCCAGAGCGGCCCCAGCCTCACGAATCCCGAGCGCGTTCCCGTGTAGCGGTCACGGTACTGGGGGCCCACCGCGCCGACGCGCGATCCCCGCGCTTCCATTTCCCGGGCCGCCCGCGCGAGGGCGGCCACCATGCCCGGCGCGGGAATGCTGTCCTGGTCCAGGATCAGAACATGGCTGAAGCCCCGCTCCCGCGCCCACGCGATGCCCCGGTTGTGCCCGGCGCCGACCCCCAGATTTTCGGGGAGCCCGAGGAAATGAATGCGGTCCCGCAGCCCGGAATCCACGCCCGCCGACAGCGGCGCCGGATCCCAGGGTGTCCCGTTGTCCACGATGAGTAACGCCTCGAGTTGCGGGCAGACGGCCCGCACCAGATCGAGGAGCGTAGTCTGATCCGGATGGTAGGTGAGTATGACACCCGCGACCCGCGTTCGCGCCGCGGGCGGAGGCGACTGGCTTCGTGGGGCGCTGCTCATAGGCCAATTCGAGGACCCGGCCATTGTACGTCATGGAAATGACGGTCCCCCCAAACCTTGCTAAAGTGCGAGCCGGTGAAACCCGCTCCGCCATCTGCTCTGCCCGGCGAGGCCCCGTTGGTGACCGGCCGGAACTCCAGGACGCTCGTCTCCGTCGTGGTTCCTGTATACAACCACGCGCGCTTTGTCGGGCAATCCCTGGAGTCGGTCTTTTCCCAGACCCACCGGCCCCTGCAACTGATCGTCATCGATGACGGCTCCGGCGACGGAAGCCCCGAGATTGTCCGGAGCTTCCTCGAGCGTTCGGGTTCCGCGACGGACGTGGACGTGACCTTTCGCGCCCGGGAAAACAAGGGCGCCCATCACACCATCAACGAGGG
>DKBC01000099.1 GCA_002451065.1 Betaproteobacteria bacterium UBA6910 | reverse complement strand
TCCATGGCGGCGTGGCGGCGCAAGGGCGGCCTCTGGCACTTCCAGGAACGCCTCGTCTCCGGCATGAAGGCCCGGGGTTATACGGAGGAGTTCGCGGGCCGCATCTTCCAGCAGATTCTGGGCTTCGGCGAATATGGCTTCCCCGAATCCCACGCCGCCAGCTTCGCGCTGCTGGTGTATGTCTCCGCCTGGCTCAAGCACCACGAGCCCGCGGCATTTGCCGCCGCTCTGCTCAACAGCCAGCCCATGGGCTTCTACGCGCCGGCCCAGATCCTGCAGGACACGCGCCGCCACGGCGTCGAGGTGCTTCCCGTGGATGTCATGGCGAGCGGGTGGGAATGCGCTTTGGAAAAGCCGCTCAACGCAAAGGACGCAAAGGAGCACCGAATCACAAAAAGTTTTTCCTCCATGTCCTCCGTGTCGTCCGCGTCCTCTGTGGTATGCGCTTCTCCCGCCGTCCGGCTGGGATTGCGCATGGTGCGGGGGCTATCACAGGAAGGTGCGGAGCGCCTCGTCGCCGCCCGCGCACGGCAAGCTTTCGACAATGTGGAAGATCTCGCCCGGCGCGCCCGGCTTAACCGTCACGACCTGAACTGCCTGGCAGGAGCAGGCGCCCTGGCTTCCCTGGCCGGGCATCGCAGGCAGGCGTCCTGGGACGTGGCCGGCGTGGAATTCATGCCGCCGGTGCTGGAAGATTCAACGATCCAGGACACAAAGCCTGAGCTCGCCGCCCCCACCGAGGGAGAAAACCTGGCGGACGACTACCGCACCCTTGGTTTCACCCTGGGGCGCCACCCGCTCTCGCTGCTGCGCCGGCGGCTCGAAAGGATGCGCTTCGTCACCGCCGAGGAACTCCGGCACCTGCCCCACGGCAATCGCGCCCGCGCCGCCGGCATCGTCACCGGACGCCAGCGCCCAGACACCGCGAGCGGGGTGGTGTTCGTGACCCTCGAGGACGAAACCGGAATGGTGAACGTGGTGGTGTGGCGCGACCTGGTGGAGCGCCAGCGGCGGGAACTGCTGGGCTCCAGCCTGATGGGGGTGTCAGGCGTGATCGAACGCCAGGGAGACGTGGTGCACCTGGTGGCGCGCCGCCTCGCCGATCACACGCCCCTGCTGGGGCGCCTCGCCATCCGCAGCCGGGATTTTCACTGACGCCCCGCTGCCCCGCTCACTTCTTGTAAGGCTGGAAGCGTGCCCAGTCCTCACCCTTAAAATTCTGGGGCCAAAAGCCCCACCACACCGGCGCAATCCAGCTCTGCGACCACGAGTACCTGACCAGGAGCGAACCGTCGTTGGCCTTTTCCATCGCCAGCTG
This sequence comes from Betaproteobacteria bacterium UBA6910, assembly GCA_002451065.1. Lineage (GTDB taxonomy): Bacteria > Pseudomonadota > Gammaproteobacteria > Burkholderiales > UBA6910 > UBA6910. The sequence continues at coordinate 3,542 of DKBC01000099.1, read as the reverse complement.
TCGGTCCACGCTGCCGCCGACGGGTTTCCCCTCGTAAGGAGAGAGGGCCTGGTTGCTCTTGGTGTACCGATACACCCGCGCCGAATCCTTGCAATTGAACTCGGACCACAAGAAGAACATCTGCTCGATCCCCGAGTTGTAGAGATGGGCCTTCAATACCAACCCCGCCTCCTCCCCCGTCAAGACTATACGCGTCACCCCGGGGCTCAGGCCCAGCAGGTTGCTCAGGTAAAAGTCGCTGCGGGAGCCTGCGCTGGCGCGGTTTTCGTATTCCCCTGAGAGGTCGGCGCATGTGGCCGCCGGGATGGCGTTTTCACCGCCTTCCGCAGCGGCGACTATCGAGGCGCTGGAACCGGCCAGGAGGACCCCCCCCAGGACGAGCCCTGCGATACCCGCCGGGACTCGGGAAACCTTTAGCTTATGGACAGCACTCATCTCGCATGCTCGGGGGCCAAAAGGTAACGCTATCATATTAGCAGTGTTCCGGCCCGGAAGCGTCACGGACCTTCCGCCCCTGTCTCAGGGCGTCCCGCCAGTTCGCGGGACCCGGGTGGATGGTCGCGCCACCAGGCGGCAGCCTCCTCAGCGCTCCACGGCAACCGCGCCAGGACCTTCCCCAGCACGACCTGCAATTCCTCGACGTTCGCGGGCCGGTGAGCCTTGTCCTTCGCCAGGCAGCGCCACACCAGGTCGTCCAGGTCCGGAGGAATCCCCGTTCCGACCACCTCGGAGGGCCTGCGCGGCGGCGCCGTGAGCACCTGATGGGTGAGATCCAGGTCGTTGGCACTCTCGAAAAGCTTGCTGCCGGTGAGCGCAAAAAAGGCGACCGCCCCAACCGCGTAGATGTCGGCCCGGGCATCCACGTCGGCCGGGTTGCGGATGCGCTCCGGCGCCATGTAGAGGGGCGTGCCGAGAATCCGGACGGAGCGGGTGAGGTCCCGGCTATCGGGCCTCTCGACGTCCTTCACCAGGCCAAAGTCGAGCACCTTCACCGCTTCCTGGCCCCCGGCGGACCTGCAGACCATGATGTTGTGGGGCTTGACGTCCCGGTGCACCAGGCCCCGCTCGTGCATCTCTGCGAGGGAGGCGCAGGTTTCACGCAGCACGTGGGCCACCCGCGACGCCGGCATCCGGCCAACGCGCTCGACCAATTCGCCCAGGGAAAGCCCGTCCACGTATTCCATGGCGTAATAGAACATGCCGTTGTAGGCGCGCCCGTAGTCATAGATGCGGATGGTGTTGGGATGCCGCAACTGGCTGGCATGCTGCACCTCCCGCGCGAAGCGCGCGATCATCTCGTCGTTCGCGACATGGGGCTTGAGCACCTTCACTGCGGTCGGGCGCGCGAGGTAGGCGTGCTGCGCCAGGTACACGTTGCTCATGCCCCCTTCGCCAATCAGGTCACGAAGCCGGTAGGGGCCCACCTGCTGCGGATCGTTTTCGCCCCGGAACCGTGCCCACGCGTTGGGCGAAAGATAAGCGGCAAGCCACACCGCCACGGACAGCGCGATCATGACCACCAAACTCACGTGAAAGTAGTGCAGTGGCGCGAATCCCTCCTGCACGCTCATCTCCATAGCGACACCCATCCCGAACTCGGGCAGCCAGCGCCAAGCCCCAACCACCTCCATTCCCAGGTAATTCCGGTACGGCTCGAGGATGACGGAAGGCAACCCCTCAAGGTCGTCCTCTCCGGCTCGCTCCAAGACCGCCGCCATCAGCCGCGTGAAGGGCCGCGCTCCAGGCTCCGCCCGGTAGCCTTCCAGCAACGGACCCCCGGGGTCCCGAAGGTCCACGCCCAAGATTGCGCTGGCCGGCCCGCTTCGGGGCAGCAAACCCGCTTCCTTCAGTTCTCCGGGGAAGCGGCTTTCCGAGAGCATGCGTCCCGAATCATCGAAGGCGAAGGCTTCCCCCGTCACGCCCGGCCGCGACGCCGCCAGGATATGGGCGAAGCGCACGCCGGCATATTCCGCAAACCCCAGGGCTGCGATGACATCCCCGGTCCGCGCCCTGACAGGAACCTCAAACCAGATCACGGGGCGCTCGCCGGCGACACTGCGCGCCCCGGTTATCTGGATGCCGCCAGGCTGCGGTCTTACGAACCTGCTTTCCCCTTGGAACACTGCTTCGAGGCGGCTGCGTACCGGGGCCGCAACGCGGGCGCCGATTTGCTCCCGGGCCGAGGATGCCAGGATCACGCCTGAGGGCTCGGCGACATAAAAGCCCGCCCACGCGCCGCCTCGCAACGCCGGTTCGAGGGTCCGCGACAGGTCTGCCCGGGCTGGAGCGCGGGCGAGGCGTTCCGCGGCACCCGGGCCACCGGAGGCGCGAGCGAGACGACCGACTTCCGCCACCACCCCTGGATGCGCCGCCCACCCTTCGACTTCGCGCAGGTTTTCCTCGATCCAGCGGCGGATGGCTTCCACCTGGGTTTCCACCAGGGCGCTCATGCCCGCCCTCCGGATCTGCTCGAGGGAACGCTGGACGTTCACATAGGTCCAGGCGCTGAGTCCAATCAATATCGCGAGAAGCAGTATCAGCACCAGGCTTGCGCGGTTCCGGATGCCGAGGTACGCAAGCACCCGGCCCCCGGGCCCCGGTTGGTGCTGCCGCTGGAGCGCCGCGCCAGAGCCGGCGCCGGGGGCAGTGCTGTCGGAAGACGTGGTCATGGTCCCGCGACTTTATCGCAGGAAGGCGAGCGCCGGGCAAGCCGGCGGGACCGGTGAATCGCTAGGGTCGCGATCTCACTCGCCCGCGCCCCGGGAACGCCGGTTTCGGCAGCCCGCGCAGGAGATTCGCGCCTCCGTGGGCGCCTCTGCTCCGCGTCCACCGCAGGAGCCCCGGAGGCAGCGGCCGGAGAGGAGCCAGCCCAGGGAAAGTCCCGCCAGGGCAAGGGCGAAAACGATTACGGTGGCGACGACGATGGTGACCATGGGCTAGTGCGCGGTCACGTGGTCCTCGCCGGCGAAGTTGTCGTAGAAGATATTGTCGTTCTCGACGCCCAGGTCCGCGAGCAGCTTCAGAACCATGTTGGAGAGAGCGCGCGGCCCGCAAAGATAGTATTCGCAGTCTTCCGGCGCGGGGTGATCCTTGAGGTAAGTGTCATAGAGAAAATTGTGAATATAGCCCACGTAGCCGGTCCAGTTGTCCTCGGGCTCCGGCTTGGACAGGCAGAGGTGGAACGAAAAATTGGAACGTTCGGCGGCGAGCTTTTCCAGTTCGTCCCGATACAGGGCATCCCGCAGGCTGTGCGCCCGGTACCAGTAGGAAATCTTGCGGCTGTTATTGAGCCGGATTAACTGGTCGAAGATGATGGAACGCAGAGGCGCCATTCCCGCCCCGCCGCCGATAAAGATCATCTCGGCGTCGGTGTCGGTGGCGCCGAACTCACCGTATGGCCCGGTAAACGGGATTTCATCGCCCGGTTTGAGTCCGAAAAGCCACGAGGACATGATGCCCGGCGGCGTGCCTGCGGGCGCCCCGGTGGGCGGGGGGCAGACCTTGACGTCGAACTTGAGCTGCCCCTTCTCCAGGGGATAGCT
>DKBC01000102.1 GCA_002451065.1 Betaproteobacteria bacterium UBA6910 | reverse complement strand
TCCATCCGCTGGGTGTTCGAAAAGACCCTGGCGCGGGAGGGTATCCCCTTCAAAGCCTTTGCTTCGGCCGAGGAGGCGATCGCGGTCCTCGATGCGGCGCCGCCCCAGGTGGTAGTGACCGACATCCGCATGCCCGGCACCTCGGGCCTCGACCTGCTGCAGACGCTGCGGGAGCGGCAGCCGCAACTGCCGGTGATCATCATGACCGCCTATTCCGATCTGGAGAGCGCGGTGGCGGCGTTCCAGGGCGGCGCTTTCGAGTACCTGCCCAAGCCCTTCGATGTGGACCACGCCGTGGAGCTCATCCGGCGCGCTATCGAGGAGAGCATGCGCAAGGCCCCGGGTCCGGAGGAAACCGAGGTCACGCCCGAAATCCTGGGACAGGCGCCTTCCATGCAGGAAGTCTTTCGCGCCATCGGAAGGCTCTCCCAATCCCAGGCCACGGTGCTCATTACCGGCGAGTCGGGCAGCGGCAAGGAATTGGTGGCGCGGGCGCTTCACCGCCACAGTCCGCGCGGGGCCAAGCCCTTTGTAGCGATCAATACCGCGGCGATTCCCAAAGACTTGCTGGAATCGGAGTTGTTCGGCCACGAGCGCGGCGCTTTCACCGGCGCCCAGACCCAGCGCCGGGGCCGTTTCGAGCAGGCGGACGGCGGCACCCTTTTCCTGGACGAGATCGGCGACATGCCCGCGGATCTCCAGACGCGCCTGCTGCGGGTGTTGTCTGACGGCCGGTTTTATCGCGTCGGCGGACACCAGCCCATCAAGGCCAACGTGCGCGTAATCGCCGCCACTCACCAGGACCTGGAGGCGCGGGTGCGCCAGGGCATGTTCCGGGAAGACCTGTTTCACCGCCTGAACGTGATCCGCATCCGGATGCCCCCGTTGCGGGAGCGGCGGGAGGACATTCCGCTGCTGGCGCGCCACTTTCTGCAGAAAAGCGCACGGGAGCTCGGCGTCGAGCCCAAATGGCTATCCGACGCGGCGATGAAGTACCTTGCAGGGCTTCCCTGGCCCGGCAACGTGCGGCAATTGGAAAACACCTGCCACTGGCTTACGGTGATGGCTCCCGGCCAGAGCGTTGAGCTCAATGACCTTCCGCCCGAGGTCAGGCAGGAGACCGCGGTGGGCGCGCCGGGGAACTGGGTGACGGCGCTGGAGCATGAGGCGGCGGCCGCTCTTGCACGGGGAGAGCATGGGATCATGGAGCGGCTATCCCGGGAGTTCGAGCGGGCGTTGATCTACAAGGCTCTGGCCCATACCGGTGGGCGCCGCATCGAGGCCGCGAACCTGCTTGGGGTGGGGCGCAACACCCTCACGCGCAAGATCCAGGAGTTCGGGCTGGGCGAAAAGTCTTCCGACGAAGCCGCGGGCTGAGGGGCCTCCGCCGGGCGTAGCGGCGTTACACTGGCGCGGGGGGCCTTGATTCGCAGGCTTTCGCCGGCATATTCCAGGGGCGGATCCATGGAAAAGCAGACCCAGTTCAACGTCTGGTATTTCATCATCGCGGTGATCGCGATCCTGCTGCTGCACGACCTCTGGGTGCAGATGCGGCAGGTGGAGCCCATTCCCTACAGCGAGTTCCAGACCCTGCTCAAAGACGGCAAGGTCAAGGAAATCGCCGTCTACCAGAACCATATCCAGGGGGAACTGCGCTCGCCGCTGCCCGACGGGCGGAGCAAGTTCGTCACCACCCGGGTCGAGACCGACCTCGCCAAGGACCTTGCCCAGTACGGCGTGACTTTTACGGGCGTGGTGGAGAGCACCTTTCTTCGCGATATTCTCGGCTGGGTGGTGCCGGCGGTGGTGTTCTTCGGCTTGTGGATCTTCCTCATGCGCAAGTTCGCTGAGAAGCAGGGGCTGGGCGGGGGTTTCCTATCCATTGGCAAGAGCAAGGCCAAGATCTATGTGGAGACGGACACCAAGGTCACCTTCGCCGATGTGGCCGGGGTGGACGAGGCCAAGGAAGACCTGCAGGAAGTGGTGAACTTCCTCAAGAACCCCAAGGACTACGGTCGCCTCGGTGCGCGCATGCCCAAGGGCGTGCTGCTGGTGGGGCCGCCGGGCACCGGCAAGACGCTGCTGGCGCGGGCGGTGGCGGGGGAGGCGGGAGTCGCGTTCCTCTCCATCAGCGGGTCCGAATTCGTGGAAATGTTCGTCGGCGTCGGAGCGGCGCGGGTGCGGGACCTGTTCGAACAGGCCCGCGGCAGGGCGCCCGCCATAATCTTCATCGACGAACTCGACGCCCTCGGCAAGGCGCGGGCAATGTCCCCCATGGGTGGGCATGACGAGAAGGAGCAGACCCTCAACCAGCTACTGGTGGAGATGGACGGATTTGACCCCGCCAGCGGACTCATCATCTTGGCCGCGACCAATCGTCCCGAGATCCTTGACCCGGCCCTGTTGCGGGCCGGGCGCTTCGACCGTCAGGTGCTGGTGGACCGTCCCGACAAGACGGGGCGGGTGGCAATCCTCAACGTCCACATGAAAAAGGTGACCCTGGCGCCGGACGTGGACCCGGAGAAGGTTGCCGGGCTCACCCCGGGGTTTTCGGGCGCCGACCTGGCGAACCTGGTGAACGAGGCGGCGCTGATCGCAACCCGGCGCCGGAGCGAAGCCGTCGCCATGGACGACTTTACCGCCGGCGTGGAACGGATCGTGGCGGGTCTGGAGAAGAAGAACCGCGTTCTCAATCCCCACGAGCGTAAGGTGATCGCATACCACGAGATGGGTCACGCCCTGGTCGCCATGTCCCTCCCGGGCTCGGACACGGTGCACAAGGTTTCCATCATCCCCCGCGGTATCGGCGCCCTGGGCTACACCATTCAGCGGCCCACGGAGGACCGATTCCTCATGACCCGGGAC
>DKBC01000199.1 GCA_002451065.1 Betaproteobacteria bacterium UBA6910 | reverse complement strand
GCATCGGCGAGCGCTCGCCACATGTCCTTGGTGAGGGCGTTCAGCTTCCCGGGGTTGTTGAGCACAACCGTGGCGATGGCCCCGTCGCGCCGGGTCAGAACGGGATCGCTCATGGATCAGAGGCTCAGCGATAAAACAGATCCACCAGCCACATCGGTATCGCCGGCAGGTAGGTGACCATCATCAGCACCAGGAGCAGCACGCCGATGAACGGCAGGTTGGCCTTGGTCACGTCCCAGATGTTCTCCTGAGCGATGGAGCAGGCCGTCATCAGGACGCTCGCCACCGGCGGCGTCTGCTGGCCGATGGCCAGGTTAAGGGTCACCACCAGCCCGAAGTGCACCGGGTCTATGCCCACCGATGTGACCACGGGCATCACGATGGGGACCACCAGGATGATGGCGGCGGCCGAGTGCAGGAACAGGCCCACCGCCAGAAAGAAGACATTCAGCAGCGCCAGCACGAAATACGGGTTGGTGGTCAGGCTGGCGATGGCCGCCGCCAGCTTCTGAGGCACCTGGGCCTCCGTAAGATAGTCGCCCAGCAGCGCGCTGGAGGCCACCAGCAGCATCACCACCGCGGTCTGGACCCCGCCGTCCACGATGGCCGCCCGCAACTGGGCCCAGTTGATCTCCCGGTAGTAGGCGCCCACTGCGAGCGCCGCCACCACGGCGAGACCCGCGCCCTCGGTGGCGGTGACAAGTCCGCCAAAAATGCCCGCCAGGATGATGATCGGAAGCAGGAACGCCAACGCGGCGTCCTTGAAGGTGGCCCACAGGTGGCCCAGATTGAATACCTCCTCCACAGGATAGTTGTGCTTGACCGCGAAGTAGTAGCACAGACCCATCAGCAGGAGCCCTCCGAGCATGCCCGGAATGATGCCGGCCACGAACAACTGCACCACGGAACTGCCCGACATCACCGCATAAAGGATCATCGGGATCGAGGGCGGGATGATGATGGCAAGCGAGGCCGCGGAGGAGGTGATCGCCGCGGTGAACGGGCCGGGATAGCCCTTCTTCTTCATGGCCGGCATGAGCACCGAACCGATCGCCGCCACGTCCGCCACGGCGGAGCCCGAAATTTCCGCGAAGAACATCGAGGCGCCCACGTTCACCATGGCCAGCCCGCCGCGGATGAAACCCAGCAGGGCGGAGGCAAAGGCGATCAGGCGGCGCGAAATGCCGGAGGTGTTCATGATGGCCCCGGCCAGGATGAACAGCGGAATCGCGATCAGCGGAAAATTGGTGGCGCCGTTGTACATCACCAGCGCGAGATTGGGCAGCGAGTCCGCGCCGTGGGAAATCAGCATGGCGGTCACCGCGGCGATTGCCAGGGCCACCGCGATGGGCACGTTGATCAGCACCAGCACGACCACGCACAGGAACAGCAGAAAGATGGTCATCGCCCGCTCTCCGGCCGCCGCTGCCGCGCCGCGCGCAGGGTCTCCGGCAGCGAAAGCGCCTGGGCGATGACGAACAGCGCCGATCCGATGGGGATCACCGACTGGGTCCAGGCCACCGAAATCTCCGGCAGACTGACCAGGGTGTCCGTGTCCAGCACCTTGAGCACCGTCCAGCCCACATAACCGAGCAGGATAAAGAAGCCGAACACGCAGACCTCGCCGAACAGCACCACCGGCACCCGTGCCCTGGGCGGCAAGGCATCCACCAGTCCGCTCGCGCCGATGTGCCCGCGTCTGAGGGCCGCCAGCGCCGCGCCGTAATAGGTGACCCAGGCGAGGAGCACCGAGGCAATCTCGTCGTACCACACCAGGGCGGCTCCGAACTTGCGGTAGGTTACGCCCAGCACGACCACGACCGCGAGGGCGACCATCAGCAAGATGACCAGGGTCTCCATGAGGCGCTCAAACGCCAAACGCAGGCGCGGCAGGGCGCGCAGCATGTCGCTACCCTTCCCCGCGCTCGCCGTGGTGCGGCCCGGCCACACGGACGAGCGGGAGTTCGGCGGCGCCGGCGCGTCGATTCACGCGTCGCCCTCGCGCCTCACTTCGCAAGCGACAGCGCCTTGTCGACCATCTCCTTGGCGCCGGGAACCTCCTTGCCGAATTCCTCGTAGATCGGCTTGCTGGCGGAGACAAACGCCGTCTTGTCCACCTCATTTACCTGCATCCCGCCACCCTGAAGCTTGACGAGCAGATCCTTCTCGTCCTTTTCCGCCACCTGGTAGACGAAGGGCTGCACTTCCTTGGCGGTATCCTCAAGGACCTTCCGCACGTCGGGGGAGAGGCTCTCCCACCTCTTCTTGCCCACGGTCACGTACGCCGGCGTGTACACGTGCCCCGAGAGGGACAAATATTTCTGGACCTCCTGGAACTTCTGGCTGTAGATCTGGGTGAAGGGATTCTCCTGGCCGTCCATCACGCCGGTCTGGAGCGCGGTGAACACTTCCGACAGCTTCATCGGACTGGGGTTGGCCCCGTACTCTTCGAACATGCGCACCCGCCACTTTCCTTTCGGCACCCGCAGCTTGATGCCCTTCAGGTCACCGGGAACCCGGATCGGCTGTTTGTTGTTGGTGATATGGCGGTAGCCGTTTTCCCACACGGCGATAACCTTGAGACCCTTTTCCTCCACCAGCGGCGCGAGCGTCGGCCACACGATCTCCTGCTCGATGCGCTTCATGTGGGAGCGGTCCTTCACCAGGTAGGGCATTTCGAATATGCCGAAGGCGTCCACTTCCGAGGACATGACCGTGGAGGGCAGCGCGATATCCACCGTGCCGAGCTTCAGCTTCTGCAG
>DKBC01000337.1 GCA_002451065.1 Betaproteobacteria bacterium UBA6910 | reverse complement strand
TACGTGCACCGCATCGGCCGCACCGGGCGCGCCGGCAGCACCGGCGAGGCGATCTCCCTGGTATCCCACGAGGACCGTCCGCTGCTCGCGGATATCGAGCGGCTGCTCAAGCGCCGGGTCGACCAGCAGGTGGTCGCGGGATTCGAACCTGGCAGCGCGTCCCTCGCGCCGAGGGAAGAGGCCCGGGCGCCAAGAGCCCCGCGCCATGAGCAACCGCGCGGAAGAGGCGGGCGCGGATCAACCGGTGGCCGGCCCGAACATCGCGCCGGCAAGGGTCAGGGAGCGCAGCCCCGGCAGCACCGGCATGACCAAAGCGAAGCGCGGCGCGGGCACACGGCGACGCCGAACCCCACCGCTCCCGCTGCAACGACCAGGCCCGAATCGACCCAGCCGCGTCAGGCCCTGGCCCCGGCGACGGGCCGGCGTCATTCCGGCCAGCGGCCGGTTCCGGCGCTGTTCAAGACGCCCTCGCGCAATTCGCGCTGATTCCCCGGAAAAACAACGAGGGGCGCCACTGGCGCCCCTCGTCTCTTGAATAAAGCCCCCCGCAGATGCCGTCAGGCCAGCATCTTGAACCCATCGGTTCAAGTGGGTCGCTTACCGGACGCCTTCAGGCGCTTCCGCGTGGGATGCGCACAACGGCGCCGCTTGAGTTCGCAACCGGTGACAATGAATCGGTTCGAAGAATCTAGGCCTAGGCGAACACCGCAGGGGACGACGCTTGAAATCCGCGCTCGGCCGGATGCCGGTCAGAACAACTCGTCCTGCTCGGCGAGAGTCCGGTCGATGACCTCCTGCATGCGTCCTATTCTACGCTTCACCTCTCCCAAGTCAAAAGCGCCGCCCACCCGCATCGTGAGCAGCTCGTGGGCGATGTTGAGCGCGGCCATGACCGCGACGCGGTCCGTTCCGACAACTTTGCCGGAGTCGCGGATTTCGCGCATCTTGCGGTCGACGTAGGCGACTGCCTGCAGTAACTCGTCCTTTTCATCCTCGGCGCAGGCAACGCGGAAACTCTTGCCCAGGATGGTGACGTCGAAGGCCCTGTGTTCGCCGGCCATTATTCGGTCTCGGGAATTTGCGCCAACACTTCTTCCAGGCGGCTGGTGGCCAGAGCGATCTTGTCGCTGAGCCGGTGGTTTTCGCTGGTGGAGGCGGCGAGATCCTGACGCAGCCGATTATTGTCCGCGCGCAGCCGCTGACAAGCGTCCACCAGCTGCGAAAGTCTTTCCTCGAGCGCCTTCAACTCCGCATCCATGGCAACACTATAAGTTGGAAAATCCAATCGCGTCAATTGGTAACTGGCGTTTTTAGAAGTAATTTGAAGGAGTTGGCATCACGGACTGGTGGATTCGGCGACCCGGGACAAGACCCTGGACCTAATGTAGAATTTCGTCACATTTTCGGTGCCGCAGCCGCCCTCCGGCGGAGCGGATAATCGGGAATCCGGTGCGCCCGTGCTCGCGGGCAATGCCGGAGCTGCCCCCGCAACGGTAAGCAAGTGGGGGCGCGTCAACATGCCACTGGGACTTTCTCCCGGGAAGGCGGCGCGCCAGGTCTTGCGAGCCCGTATACCGGCCGAGAACGGGTTGGGAAACGCTGCGTGGGGCGGCGGTCCGGCTGCGGAGGTCTTCCTCTTCCCCGGCGTCACCCCCGCTTTTCCTGTGAGCCGATGAGGCGTGCGGGTGGGCATGCCGAGACCCCGGGGAGACTCACCATGGTTCGTCTGAAGACCGCGTTTGCCGCACTGTTTTGCGCGGCGGTGTCCGCGTTTGCCCAGGATGTCCAGCGGGGTCAGGAGGTGGTGGTGACGGCGAGCCGCTTCCCCGAAACGGAGGACGCCCTCGGACCCGGCGTGCAGGTCATCGACCGTAAGCAGATCGAGCAGAGCACGGCCCAGACGGTGGTCGAACTCCTCTCCCAGGTGGCGGGCATTCACGCGCGGGACAGCCTTGGGAGCCCGGACTTCAGCATCGACCTGCGGGGATTCGGCCAGACCGGAGATCAGAACACCCTGGTGCTGGTGGACGGCGTGCGCTACAGCGAGATCGACACCACGCCGGCCAAATGGTCGGGAATCCCGCTGGTGGCGGTGGAGCGCATCGAAATCTTTCGCGGCGACGCGGCGGTGCTCTATGGCAACGGCGCCACGGCGGGGGTCATCAACATCATCACCCGCAAGGCGAGCAAGAGTGCCCGGGAAGCCGATGGCGTGTTGCGGGTCGGGTCGTGGGAAACGGGTGATTTCCAGTTCTCGGGGAGCGCAGGCGGCGAGACCCTGGGCCTGTCACTCGCGGGCGGCGCCCTGGACACGGCGAATTACCGGGACAACAATGACCTGCAGCAATACGGGCTGCTCCTCGATTTGCGCAACGTGGAGGGTCCCCATACTGTTTACCTGAAAGCTTCCTGGGATCAGCAGGACCTGCGCAATCCAAGCCTGTTGACCATTCCGGAATTCGAGGCCGACCCGCGCCAGACCGCCACGCCCTTCGATTACAGCCAGCGGGAGGCGGGCCGCGCCGACCTCGGGGGCAACTTTGATCTCGGATTCGGGGAATTGGCGGGTAATCTTACCTGGCGCAAGAAAACCTCGGACGCGTTCGTTTTCGACTTTGGGTCGTTGGTGGATATCGAAACCGAATATGTCGGTTTCCTGCCGCGGCTGCGGCTGCCTTGGACGGTGGCCGGCATGGCGCAATCGCTGGTAGTGGGTGTTGACCTGGAAAAATCCGATTACGACCGCAACGTGTCCGGCAGCTTTTTCGCGTCCCGGACCACCGCGACCCAGAAAGTGGCGGCGGCCTACCTGCGCAATCGCAGCCAGCTAGCCGACGGCACCTTCCTCACCCTTGGTGGCCGGACCCAGCGGGTCACGACCAAGATCAACGATCCGTTTCTCGCGCCGGTGGACCAGAAGCTCACGCCCAACGCCTGGGACGCGACGCTGCAGCAGGTTCTGTCGCCGCAGTGGTCGGCGTATGTCCGCGCCTCCCAGGGATTCCGGGTGGCGGGCGTGGAGGAAACCCCGTTCAGTTCCGGTCCGCTCCAGCCCCAGACCTCCCATGGCTATGAGCTGGGCGCCGAGTGGCGCGGAAGCGCGGGCCGCGTGCGGCTCACCGCCTACACCATCAATATCAACAACGAGATCAACTTCAACCCCCTGGCGGGGTTGTTTGGAGACAACGCGAACCTGTTTCCGACCCGGCGCCGGGGAGTCGAACTGGAGGCGCGGGGACGGATCGCTTCGCCGGTGGAGGGATTCATGACCTTCGCACACAACGATGCCACCTTCCGGGAGGGCGTTTACGGCGGCGTGGACGTGGCCGGCAAGCGCGTTCCGCTGGTGCCCCGCTGGCAGGTGTCGATGGGGGCGGCCTGGCGAATCGGCGCCGCGACGCAGCTGGCGGGAAGCTTCGTCTATCTGGACGAGCAGTTCCTCAACAACGATTTTGCCAACGCGCTGCCCCGGCGCATTCCGAGCTATGGCGTGCTGGACCTGAAGCTGACCCATCGCATCCGGGACTGGATCCTCGGCCTGGAGGTGAAGAACCTTCTGGATCGCAGCTACTACACCTACGGCGGTGCGGACAGCCTGGGAACGGTGAAGGTGTTTCCGGCGCCGGAGCGCGCCTGGTTTGCCTCCGCCGAATACCGTTTCCGCTAGCGCTTCCCGGCGGGGCTACTGCGCGGCCGCTCGCGACGCGCTGCGGTGGACTGCCGCGACCGGCAATCCAGTCTTGAGACAAGCCCCCATTTCTTTGATTCACTGAGCGTTTCTGCTATCGTTCGCGTCATGACGCGGATGACCAGCCGCGAACTCTATGTTCGCCTACTCGGGTATGTGAAGCCTTACTGGCGCGAGTTCACGGCGTTCGTGGTGGCCCTGATCGTCACCGCCGCCACCGAACCCGCGCTTCCGGCCCTGATGAAGCCGATGCTGGACGGGACCTTCGTGGAGAAGGACCCGTTCTGGATCCGCATGATTCCCATCGTCATCATCGGGCTGTTCCTGGTCCGCGGCATCGCCAGCTACATCGGCAGCTACGCTGGAAACTGGGTCGCCTACAAGGTGGTCACGGACCTGCGGGAACAGATGTTCTCGAAGCTGGTTCAACTCCCGGGGCGCTTCTACGCAGACCACCTTTCGGGAATCCTGATCTCCAAGGTGTCCTACGACGCGGGACAGGTGACGGCGGCGGCCACCCATGTCCTCACCTCCGTGGTGAAGGATTCCCTGGTGATCCTAGGATTGCTGGGGGTGATGTTCTATTACAACTGGAAGCTGACCCTGTTTTCCATGGTGATGACGCCGCTGATCGTGACGGTGGTGCGCATCATCAGCCGTCGCCTGCGCCGGGCCAGCAGCGAGACCCAGCGGGCAATGGGCGAGATGACCCAGGTGCTCCAGGAGACCATCGAGGGCCACAAGGTGGTGAAGCTGTTCGGCGGCCAGCCCTATGAAACACGCCGTTTCAGGGACTCGGCGAACCTGGTGCGCCATTTCACCATGAAGCAGGTGAACGCCTCGGCCATCAACGTGCCCACGGTGCAGTTCATCGCCGCGCTTGCGCTGGCGGCCATCATCTATGTCGCCACCATCGAATCCCAGGCCGACCGCACCACGGTGGGCGGGTTCGTCGCCTTCACCGCCGCCATGCTCATGCTCACCTCGCCGCTCAAGCGCCTCACCGGCATTAACGAGTTTCTGCAGAAGGGCCTGGCCGCGGCGGAGAGCGTGTTCCAGGTTATCGACGCCGAACCGGAACCCGACCCCGGCGCCGTGGACCTCGGGCGTTCCCGGGGTGAGGTCGTGTTCGAGAACGTCAGCTTCAGCTATGACGGGGAGAAGCTGGCGCTGGACGGCATCTCCCTCGGCATCCGTCCCGGCGAGACCGTGGCGCTGGTGGGCCAGTCCGGAAGCGGCAAGACCACTTTCGCCAATCTCATTCCCCGCTTCTACCATCCCACCGGGGGCCGCATCCTGATCGACGGGCACGATCTCGAGACCCTGACCCTGGCAAGCCTGCGCGCCAACATCGCCCTGGTGTCCCAGGACGTGGTGCTGTTCAACGACAGCGTGCGCGCCAACATCGCCTATGGCGCCATGCGCGGCGCCAGCGAGGCCGAGGTGGTGGCNNCTGGTGGGGGAGAACGGGGTCAAGCTCTCCGGCGGCCAGCGCCAGCGGCTCGCCATCGCCCGGGCCCTGCTCAAGAACTCCCCGATCCTGATTCTGGACGAGGCCACCTCCGCCCTGGACACGGAGTCCGAGCGCCACGTGCAGGCGGCCCTCGAGGCGCTGATGAAGAACCGCACCACCATCGTGATCGCCCACCGCCTCTCCACCATCGAGCGCGCGGATCGCATCGTTGCCCTGGACCAGGGGCGCATCGCCGAAATCGGGAGCCACGCGGAACTGCTGTCGGCTCGCGAGGGCATTTACGCGAAGCTCTATCGCAGCCAGTTTCTGGCCGAGGCCTCGGCCTGAGAGCGCCATGGCCCACTTGTCGGTCGTCATCCCGGTCTACAAGTCGGAAGGCGTTCTCGAGGAGCTCTACCGCCGGCTGCGGGATTCCCTGGAGCCGCTCACCCGGGATTTCGAAATCCTGCTGGTGGAAGACTGCGGCGGCGACCGCTCCTGGGAAATCATCCAGGGGCTGGCCGAGCGCGACCCGCGGGTGAAGGGCATCCAGTTTTCCCGCAACTTCGGGCAGCACTATGGCATCACCGCCGGTCTCGATCACTGCGATGGCGACTGGGTGGTGGTGATGGACTGCGATCTGCAGGACCGGCCCGAGGACATTCCGCGACTCTACGCCAGGGCCCGGGACGGCTTCGACGTCGTTATCGCGCGGCGCGGCATCCGCAGGCACGGTCCCCTGAAGCGTTTCGCCTCCTGGACGTTCTACCGGCTGTTCAGCTGGCTCTCCGACATCGAATACGACGGCGAGACCGGAAACTTCCGCATCGTGTCGCGGCGGGTGGTGGAGAACGTGCGCCGCATGCGGGAGCAGATGCGCTTTTTCGGCGGCCTGCTGGCGTGGATGGGGTTTCCCACGGCCACGGTGGAGGTTCAGCAGGACCCGCGCTTCGCCGGGCGCTCCGGCTACAGCCTGCGCCGGCTGTGGCGGCTGGCGGGGGACGTCATCATCGCCTATTCCGACAAGCCGCTGCGCCTTGCCATCCGCCTGGGCTTCTACATGGCGCTGTTCGCCTTCCTGTTCGGCCTGTTCATCATCTACCGGGCCCTGTTCTACGGCATTCCGGTGACCGGCTACCCGAGCCTCATTGTCTCCATCTACTTTGTCGGCGGAATGATCATTGCCATCCTCGGGATCCTCGGCATTTACCTCGGCAAGACCTACGACGAAACGAAGCGGCGGCCCCTCTATGTGGTGATGCGCACCACCTTCGAGGAGCACCGCGCCGGCGGCGGAGACGCTCCCCGGTGAAGCGCTGCCTGGCCTGTGGCGCCCGCTTCGGGGCCGCCGGCTGGCGTTGCCCGGA